>CAYQXR010000004.1:0-77270 GCA_964421625.1 uncultured Gemmatimonadaceae bacterium
TCGACACCGTCGAGCTGGTGATGGCGTTCGAGAAGGAGTTCGACATCGACATCCCGGACGATGAGGCCGAGAAGCTGCGGACCGTCGGGGACGCGCTGTCCTATCTCAACGGCAAGCTCGAGAAGTAGTCCGATGCGACGCGTCGTAGTGACGGGTATCGGCCTGGTGTCGCCTGTCGGCCTGACCGCCGACGAGACCTGGCAGCAGTTGCTGGCGGGCCAGTCCGGCGCCGGACCGATCACCAAATTCGATGCCGGCAATCAGCAGGTCCGGTTTGCCTGCGAGGTCAAGCAGTTCGACCCGCTGCTGTACATCGACCGGAAGGAAGCCCGGCGCTACGACCTGTTTGCCCAGTATGCCCTTGCGGCGGCCCACCAGGCCGTCGCTCAGGCCGGGCTCGACACCGCAGTCCCCGATGCGAACCGCATCGGCGTGGTGCTCGGCAGCGGCATCGGCGGCATGCAGACCTTCGAGGACAACTGCCGCGCCTTCACGCTGCAGGGCCCCGACCGTGTCTCGCCCTTCTTCGTCCCGATGTTCATCCCGAACATGTCCTCGGGACTGGTCTCCATTCGCTACGGCTTCCGGGGCCCGAACTTCACCACCGTGTCGGCCTGTGCCTCCTCGGCGCACGCCATCGGTGAGAGCGCCCGGATGATCCGCGACGGTCTGGCCGACGCCATGATCACCGGTGGCTCCGAAGCCGCCGTCACCGGTCTCACCGTGGCGGCCTTCGCCAACATGAAGGCCATGTCGACCCGCAACGACGAGCCCACCCGCGCCTCCCGGCCCTTCGACAAGAACCGCGACGGGTTTGTGCTGGGCGATGGGGGGGCGGTGGTCGTCCTCGAATCACTCGAGCACGCCGAGCGGCGTGGCGCCACCATTCTGGGTGAGGTCCTGGGCTACGGCATGTCGGGCGATGCCTACCACATGAGCGCGCCCGCCCCCGACGGTGAAGGGGCCCAGCGCGCCATGCGCGGCTGCCTGACCAGCGGCGGCATCGATCCCGCCCGGGTCGGCTACATCAATGCGCACGGCACGTCTACGCCGCTCGGCGATATCGCCGAGACCCAGGCGGTCAAGGCCGTGTTCGGCGATCAGGCGCGCCAGCTCATCTTCGGCTCCACCAAGTCGATGACCGGTCACCTCCTCGGTGGTGCCGGGGCGCTGGAGTTCGTGGTCGCCCTCAAGGTCGTCACCACGGGCCTGATCCCCCCGACCATCAACTACGAGACGCCGGACCCGGACTGCGACCTCGACTGCGCGCCCAATGTCCAGGTGGCCCGCCAGGTCGACGTCGCCCTGTCCAATGCCTTCGGGTTCGGGGGCCACAACGCCTCGCTGGCGGTCACCGCCTTCCGGTAGCCCCTCAGCACCCGGATGTTCCCACGCCCTCCGTCGGCTCCGGCCGCTGGGGGGCGTCGTGTATCGGAGGTGACCCGTACCCCCGAGTGGGGCATCCCTCTAGATTACCTGTCATGCATCAGGAGCCGAGCCCCCACGCCCCGATCGAACTCGCCCGTCACCGCATCCGGGATGCGGCCCTGGGGCCGATCGCCGACCGGATTGCCGCCGACGAACGACTGTCCCCCGCCGACGCCGATGTCCTCTACGCCACTCCCGACCTGATCGGACTCGGCACGCTGGCGGACTTCGCCAATCGCCGCCGCAACGGGGACCGGGTGTTCTTCTCGGCCAATCAGCACATCAACCCGACCAACGTCTGCATCCTGCGCAACACCTGCACCTTCTGCTCGTTCGCGCGCATGCCTCGGGAAGACGGGCACTATACCCGGTCGCTGGAAGAGGTCTATCACGAGGCGGCCCAGGCGGTCGGCATGCCCACCACCGAGTTCCATATCGTGGGTGGCCTGCATCCCAAACTGCGACTGAGCTACTACACCGAGATGATCGAGGGGCTCCGCTCGCGCCACCCCGGCATCCATATCAAGGCGCTGACGGCGGTGGAGATCGCGCACCTGGCCCGAATCGAGAAGTCCTCGACCCGCGAGGTCCTGCGCGCGCTCAAGGCGGCGGGGCTCACCTCGATGCCGGGCGGCGGCGCGGAAGTGTTCTCGACGGCAGTGCGGGCGACCATCGCCGAGCGGAAGCTCACCGGTGAGGAGTGGCTGCGGGTTCATCGTGAGGCGCACGAGGAAGGGATTCCGACCAACTGCACCATGCTCTACGGTCACGTGGAGACCGCGGCCGACCGGATCGAGCATCTCACCATGCTGCGGACCCTCCAGGACGAGACCGGCGGCTTCCTCACCTACATTCCGCTGGCCTACCACACTGAGCACAACGAACTGGGCGAACAGCTCGGGCGGGTGGGCCAGGCGACCACCGGCTACGAAGACCTGCGCAATATTGCCATCGGCCGCCTGTTCCTCGACAACATCCCGCACATCAAGAGTCACTGGCCCATGGTGACGCCCTTCATCAGCCAGCTTGCCCTCACCTTCGGCTGCGACGACGTCGAGGGGACGGTGGTGTACGAGCGGGTGTATCACGAGGCCGGCGCACAGACGGCCATGCACATGCCCTACGAGGGCCTGGTGGCGCTGATCCGCGACGCCGGCCGGATTCCGGTGGAACGGAACTCCCTCTACCAGCCGATCCGTTCGGACTTCAGCGACCTGGTGCTGCCGCAGGGCGGGGATCTGCAGCCGACCCGTCCGGTGGTTCACGCGGCATGAGACTCGGCCGCCTCTCCTGGATCAATACCGCCCCGGTGTTCGCAGGGATCGATCGCGGCATCGTCCCGTGTTCGGCCGACGTGGTGACTGCCACCGCCTCCGAACTGAACGACCTGCTCGCTGCGGGCGCCCTGGATGTCTCGGCGATTTCCTCGGTGGAGTACGCCCGCGACGCCTCACAGTACCACCTGCTGCCGGATCTGGCGATTTCCTGCGATGGCCCGGTGCACAGTGTGCTGCTGTTCAGCCGCTGCCCCGTCGAACAGCTCGATGCGCGCACCGTGCTGCAGACGGCCTCGTCGCGCACGTCGGTGCTGCTGTTGCAACTGCTGTGTCGCCGGGTGTGGGGTGTCCAGCCGGGATTTGCGACCGCCCGCGCCGAGCCGGGGGATCTGGCGGCGTTGCAGCATCTGCCGCACGACGCCGTGCTGGTGATCGGTGATGCGGCCCTGCATCTGCAAGCCAGCGGACTGTATCCCGTCTGTATCGATCTGGGCCTGGCCTGGCGCCAGTGGACCGGCCTGCCGTTCGTGTTCGCCGTCTGGGCGGCGCGCCGGAGTGCCGATGCCACGGCCGTTCGCGCCCTGCATGCCCAGTTGCTGGCCTCCCGCGCCTGGGGCATGACGCATCTCGACGAGCTGGCCGCCGAGGCCGCGGGGCGCACGGGCCTGCCGGTCTCCATGCTGCGAGCCTACCTGGGCGACCTCGACTATGCTCTCACTCCGCGCCACCTGGAGGGACTGACCACCTTCTTCCGCTACCTGGCGGAGGACGGCGTGGTGCCCGATGGCGCGCTCTCCTTCCTGACGGCGGCCTGATGTCGACCATCGATCGCACCAGCGCGGAGTTCCGCGAGTACCTCGACCTCTACGAGCGCGCCCCGCTGCTGGAACTCGGCTGGCAGGCCGATGTGATCCGCGAGCGGCTGCACCCGACCAATGTGGTCAGCTACATCATCGATCGGAACATCAACTACACCAACGTCTGTGTCGCCGACTGCGCCTTCTGCGCCTTCTTCCGTCGACCCAAGGACGGCGAGGGCTACATCCTCCCCTACGAGGTCATCGGCGCCAAGATCGACGAGTGCAAGGCACTGGGCGGCGTCCAGATCCTGCTGCAGGGCGGCCACAACCCCTACATCCCCTTCGAGTGGTACCTCGAGCTGATGCGCTACATCAAGCGCCATCACCCGATCCACATCCACGGCTTCTCGCCCTCGGAGGTGGTGTTCTTCTCGGAGACCTTCCGGATTCCAGTGCCTGAGGTCGTGGCCCAGTTGCGGGAAGCCGGGCTCGATTCGATTCCGGGCGGTGGCGGTGAGATCCTGGTCGATGCGGTCCGCGAACGGGTCGCCCGGAAGAAGGCCCAGACGGAGGAGTGGCTCGGGGTCCAGGAGGAGGCGCATCGGCAGGGCATGAAGACCTCCGTCACCATGATGTACGGCCTGGGCGAGAGTGCGGCCGACCGGATCGAGCATCTGCTGCGCATCCGCGACCTGCAGACCCGGACCGGCGGCTTCACCGCCTTCATCTGCTGGCCGCTGCAGCCGGACGGCACCCGGATGGCCGATCGCGTCCCCACCGACGCCACCACCTACCTGCGCACGCTGGCCATGGGCCGCATCATCTGCGAGAACATCCCCAACCTGCAATCGAGCTGGGTCACCATGGGTCTCAAAGTCGGCCAGGTGGCGCTCCGGTTCGGGGCCAACGATTTCGGCTCGCTGATGATGGAGGAGAATGTCGTGTCCTCCGCCGGAACCACGCACCGCGCCTCGATCGAGAGCATGGAGCGGGCGATCCGTGACGCCGGGTATACGCCCCGACGTCGGCGGCAGGACTATGCGCTGCTCGATCAGCCGGCGACCGCCGCCGCATGATGCGGGTCGGTCAGGGGTACGACTCCCATCGCTTCGTCGAGGGTCGGCCGCTCATTCTCGGTGGGGTGGTGATCCCGCATCCGCTGGGACTGGCCGGGCACTCGGACGCCGACCCGGTGGCCCACGCACTGATCGACGCACTGCTCGGTGCAGCCGCCCTCGGTGATATCGGTCAGGCCTTTCCCGACACCGACCCGACCTGGCACAACGCCGATTCGATGGACCTGCTGACCCGGACCATGACCCGACTCCAGCAGGCTGGATACCGATTCCATCAGGCGGATGTCACCGTCGTCACCCAGGCGCCACGCCTGGGGCCGCACATTCCGGCCATGCGCGAGCGGCTGGCGTCGGTCATCGGCACTACGGTGGACCAGGTCTCGGTCAAGGCCAAGACCAACGAGATGATGGGCTTCATCGGCCGCGGCGAAGGGATCGCTGTGCTCGCGGTGGCCACGATTCACCCGGAATGATCGAACGGTTCCTGGACTGGGTCGTCACCCTGCCGACCGGGGCAATCTACAGCATCCTCGGTGCCCTCAGTGCCATCGAAAACTTTTTCCCGCCGGCCCCGGCCGATACCGCCGTCGCGCTGGGCGCGCTGCTCTCGCTGCGGGATGCCACCACCCTGAGTGCCGTCTTCGGCATTACCCTGGTCTGCAACACCCTGGGCGCCATGGGCGTGTACCACATGGGGGCCCGGCACTCCGACACGCTGCTGCGAACCCGCTTCGCACGTCGCATGCTGGCCGGGAAGGGCGTAGACTTTGTGCGGCGCGAGTACCAACGCTTCGGCCTCCCCGGCCTGCTGCTGGCCCGACTGCTGCCGGGGTTCCGGGCCATTGTGCCGCCCTTTGCCGGGATGATCCATCTGCCGGCCGGGCACGTCGCCATGGTCTGCGCCATCGCCTCGGCCATCTGGTACGGCCTGATTCTGTACCTGGTGGTCACCATCGGGGAGCACTGGGATGTCATCACCCTCGCACTCAGCCGCATGAATCTCGTGCTGGGAATTCTGGCCGCCGTATGCGTCGGCATCGGAATCTTCTGGCTGCGGCGCCGGATGCAGCGTCGGCGCGGATGACCCTGCCCGCCATCCCCCCTGACTGGGCCCTGGCCTTCCACCTCGACGCCTTCCGGATCTTCCTCACGTTGGAGGCAGGCCACTCCCCGCATACCGTCGAGGCCTACGGTCGCGACCTCACTCGACTGGTCGACTTTGCCAAGAGCCGGGACCGCCGGACCGTCGAGGCCCTGACCATTGTCGACCTCCGCGCATTCATCTTCCTGCTCAAGGATCTTGGCCTCAGCAGCGCGACCATTCGTCGCCACCTGTCCGCCATCCGGACCTGGTACGGGTTCCTGGTCCAGGAAGGACTGACCCAGCACAATCCCAGCGATCAACTCGAGACCCCGGCCCGCTGGCGCACGCTGCCGGAAGTGCTGTCGCTCGCCGAGGTGGAGCGCCTGCTCGCCTCACCCGCCGTCGATGCACCACTCGGCTGGCGTGATCGCGTGCTCCTCGAACTCGGCTACGGCGCTGGGCTCCGGGTGACGGAACTCTGCACCGTGGGCCTCGGGGATCTCGACCTGGGGAATGGGCTGATCCGGGTCTTCGGCAAGGGGCAGAAGGAACGGCTGGTCCCGATCGGGCGGCCGGTGGTGAGCGCGGTGTCGGTCTATCTGCACACACTGCGCCCCCAACTCGATCGCGGCGCCACGGCTGGGCGGCTGCTGCTGAATACGCGTGGCACTCCCCTGAGCCGGGTGGGGGCCTGGGGCATCGTCAAGCAGCATGCCGAGCGCGCCGGGATCACCCGGGATGTGACGCCCCATACCCTGCGCCACACCTTCGCCACGCACCTGCTCGAAGGTGGCGCCGACCTGCGGGCCGTGCAGGAGATGCTCGGACACGCCGATCTCTCCACCACGCAGATCTACACCCATGTGGACCGCGAGCATCTGCGGCGGGTCCACACGGCCTGCCACCCGCGTGACCGACTGACGGTCTGACGTGGCCGGTCGAGCCCACACGGAGACGGGTATCTTTCCACCATGAGTATTCAGTCCACCGAAGGCCGAGCCTTCACCTGTCGGGAATGTGGTCTGCCGTTCTCCCCGGCCCGTGGCGGGCACTGTACCGGCTGTGACCGGATCCTCTGTGATGATCACTTCTATGGCGCCTGGTGGCGGCGACTGCTCCGCTCCGGGAACCGCTGCGTCTCCTGCCGGGCCGGGGGCCAGTCCACCATCGCCGGGGAATCGACATGACGCCCACGCCATCGGAAGTACGCCCGCGCCTGCGCGGGGTGCTGGCTCCGATCGTTACCCCATTCGATACGGCACTCGCGGTCGATGTGCCGCGGTTCCTGACCCACGGGCACCGCCTGCTGGCGCAGGGAGCCAGTCTCACGCCCTTCGGCACCACCAGTGAGAGCCACTCGCTCTCATCCGACGAGCAGATGGACCTGCTCGATCGGATGCTCGCCGACGGCATGCCGGCCGACCGGATGATGCCGGGAACAGGGACCTGTGCGATTCCCGAGACCGTGCGTCTCTCCGCCCACGCAGCCAGCCGGGGCTGTGCGGGGGTGCTGATGCTGCCGCCCTTCTACTACAAGGGTGTCTCGGACGAGGGGCTGTTCCGCTACTTCAGCGAGGTCATTCAGCGGGTCGGCGATGCCCGGCTGCGGGTCTACCTCTACCACATCCCGCCGATGGCTGTCGTCGGCATCAGCCCGGCCCTGGTCGAGCGGTTGCTGGCGGCGTATCCCGCAACGGTGGTCGGCATGAAGGACAGCAGCAACGACTGGCAGAACACCCTCACCTTCCTGCAGGCCTTCGCCAGCGGCGGGTTCGACGTGTTCGCCGGCAGTGACACCTGGCTGCTCGCCACCATGCGCCATCAGGGGGCAGGGTGCATCTCGGCGACCGTCAACATCAATGCCCCGGCGATTGTGCGGCTCTATCGGGAGTGGACGCAGCCGGATGCAGCAGTGCAGCAGGCGGCGCTCGACCAGGTCCGCTCCCTCATGGCCCGGCAGACCAACATCATCGCCGCGCTGAAGGCCACCATTGCCGCTGCCACCGGCGATCCGGGCTGGCACATCATGCGGCCGCCGCTGGTGGAACTGTCGGATGATGCCAGGCAGCGGCTGGCCACGGACCTGGCCGACACCGGCTGGCACTGGGAGCAGGCCTGATGCTGCTGGTCCTCGACAACTACGACTCCTTCACCTTCAACCTGGTGCAGCACCTGGGTGCGCTGGGTGCGGAGCCCGCCGTGATCCGGAACGACCACCGATCGGTGGCGGAACTCGTCGACCTCGCCCCGCAGGCCATCCTGGTCTCGCCCGGCCCCTGCACCCCGGCGGAAGCCGGCGTCTCGGTGCCGCTGATCCGGGCAGCGGCAACGGCAGGGATCCCGCTGCTCGGGGTCTGCCTGGGGCACCAGGCCATCGGCGAGGCCTTCGGGGCCACGGTGGTGCGGGCCGAGCGGCAGATGCACGGGAAGACCACGGACATCCACCACACCGGCAACGGCCTCTTCGCCGGCGTGCCGTCGCCCATGGAAGTCATGCGCTACCACTCGCTGATCGTGGACCCAGCGACGGTACCGGCCGATCTCGTGGTGACCGCCTGGTCGAGTGATCGCCCGGCTGGCGAGGAGATCATGGCACTGCGCCACCGCGAGGCGCCGATCTGGGGGGTGCAGTTCCACCCGGAGTCGATCGCGACCCCAGAGGGACAACGGCTCCTGGCGAACTTCCTCCGCCTCGCGGGGCTCATCAGCTAACTGGCACGTTTTCAACAACTTACAGTGCTCACGCCGGAGACGGCACACATTTTGACATGCGACGCCTCTTCCGATAGCTTTGATCGTGCCTGTCCTACTGGTCGTACCCGCGCGTCTCGGCTCCACGCGACTGTCCCGCAAGCCGCTCCAACCGCTTGGCGGCGCCCCGCTGATTGCACGGGTGCTGGAGCAAGCTGGGCGGGTTCAGGGCATCGATCGCTTGGTCCTGGCCACCGATACGGACGAGATCGCCGCGGTGGCAGCGGGCCTTGGGATCGAGGTCTGCCTGACCAGCGACCGTCACGAGAGCGGGACGGACCGGATCGCCGAGGTGGCGCAGCGGCCCGGGTTCGAGTCGTACGATGTCGTGATCAATCTCCAGGGCGATGAACCGTTCCTGCCCCTGGCGGCGGTGGACGGCGCGCTGGCCATGATCGCGGCCGGGTTCGACATTGGGACGGCTGCCGCCCCACTGGACCCTGCGCACCGCCACGACCCGGCGCTGGTCAAGGTGGTGACCGACGGGGCAGGGAAGGCCCACTACTTCTCGCGGTCGGCCATTCCGCACCTGCGCGATGAAGCCGATGCCGCCCAGGCGCAGTGGTGGCAGCATCTGGGCATCTACGCCTACCGGCGCGAGGTGCTGCTGGCGGTGACGGCGCTGCCGCCGTCGCCCCTGGAGCGGCTGGAACGGCTGGAACAACTGCGTGCGCTCGATGCCGGTTACCGCATCGGTGTGGCGCATCTCACGGATCCTGCTCCGGCAGGCATCGACACCCCTGCGGATCTGGCCGCGGCCGAGCGGCACTGGACCACTCTTCATCCGGGCACCTGAATGACACCTCCCACCCGTTCGACCAAGTACATCTTCGTGACCGGCGGCGTCGTCTCCTCCCTCGGCAAGGGGATCGCGGCAGCCTCGTTGGGTCGACTCCTGGTCGCCCGCGGGCTCTCGGTGACGATGCTCAAGTTCGACCCATACATCAACGTCGACCCCGGGACCATGTCCCCCTTCCAGCACGGCGAGGTCTTCGTCACCGACGACGGCGCCGAGACGGATCTCGACCTGGGTCACTACGAGCGCTTCATCGATCGGTCGCTGTCGCAGCAGAACAGCATCACGACGGGGCGGATCTACCAGACGGTGATCAGCAAGGAGCGGCGGGGCGAATACAACGGGGGCACGGTCCAGGTCATTCCGCACATCACCGACGAGATCAAGGCCTCGCTCAAGCGCGTGGCGCCGGGTCACGATGTGGTGATCACCGAGATCGGCGGCACGGTCGGCGACATCGAGTCGCTCCCGTTCCTCGAGGCCATCCGCCAGTTCCGCCAGGATGTCGGCCGCGACAATGCGCTCTTCATCCACCTGACGCTGGTGCCCTACATCGCCGCCGCGCGTGAACTCAAGACCAAGCCCACCCAGCATTCGGTGCGGGACCTCATGCAGGTCGGCATTCAGCCGGACATGCTGATCTGCCGCAGCGAGCAGCCGCTGGCCGCCGACATCAAGCGGAAGATTGCCCTGTTCTGCAACGTGGACTTCTCCTGCGTGGTCGAGAGTCCCGACGTGGCCAGCATCTACGAGCTGCCGCTGCGCTTCTACGAGCAGGGGTTCGACCGCGAGGTGTGTGAGCGCCTGATTCTGTCCACACCGGAACCCGAGCTGAGCGACTGGCGCGCCATGGTCGGACGGATTTTGCAGCCGCAGCGCTCGGTGCGGATCGCCGTAGTCGGCAAGTACACCGACCTGGGCGACGCCTACAAGTCGGTGGGCGAGGCCCTGCTGCACGGGGGCATTCCGCATCAGGCCGGCGTCGAGATCGACTGGCTCTCCAGCGACCGCTTCACCTCGTCCGAAGCAGCCGGGGCCATCCTCGGCGAATACGACGGCCTGCTGGTGCCGGGCGGCTTCGGCAATCGCGGTGTGGAGGGGATGATCGAGGCCATCCGCTGGGCGCGCGAGCACCAGCTCCCGTTCTTCGGTATCTGCCTCGGCCTGCAGGTGGCCATCATCGAGTTCGCCCGCAACATGTGCGACATGGCCGGCACCACGTCGACCGAGTTCGACCCCGACTGCGCCAATCCGGTGATCGCCTTGATGGCCTCCCAGCGGGACGTCACGGATCTCGGTGGTACCATGCGGCTGGGCGCGTACACGGCCCGGCTGCGTCCGGGCAGCAAGGCGGCGGAGGCCTACGGCAGCCACGAGATCTCGGAGCGGCATCGGCACCGGTGGGAGGTCAACAATGCCTACCGTGACCTGCTCAGCGACCGCGGCCTCCGTCTTTCCGCGCAGTCGCCCGACGGCGGCCTGGTGGAGATGATCGAACTGCCGGAGCATCCGTGGTTTGTGGGCTGTCAGTTCCATCCGGAGCTCAAGTCCCGCCCGACGCACCCGCATCCGCTGTTCACCGGCTTCATCGGCGCGGCCGTTGCCCGAAGCGCGGGGCGCGCCCAGGCGTGAGCCGCTTTCCCTTCGGGCCCGGTCCCTTCCTGATCGCCGGCCCCTGCGCCGTCGAGGACGACGACACCATGCTGCGGGTCGGTGCCGCGCTCGCGGAGCTGGCCGAGCGACGGGGAATTGCGGTGTGCTTCAAGGCCTCCTTCGACAAGGCGAATCGGGCCCGACTTGATGCGCCCCGCGGTCCCGGCCTCGATGCGGGCCTTGAGGCGCTGGCCCGCGTGGGCCGGGCCACGGGCCTGCCGCTGCTCACCGATATCCATGAGACTGCTCAGGCGGCACCGGCGGCAGCGGTGGTCGACGTGCTGCAGATCCCGGCCTTCCTGTCGCGGCAGACCGACCTGCTGGTAGCTGCGGGCGCCACGGGCCGGGCGGTGAACATCAAGAAGGGCCAGTGGATGGCGGCCGAGACCCTGGGTGGTGCCGTCGCGAAGGTGCGGGCCGCCGGCAGTGGGCCGGTTGCGGTGACCGAGCGGGGCACCTTTTTCGGCTATGGCGATCAGGTGGTGGACATGCGCAACTTCGCCCGCCTCCGCAGCGCCACCGGTGTGCCGACCATTCACGACGCCACCCACAGTGTGCAGCAGCCGGGCCAGGGCAGTGGCGGCAGTTCCGGCGGACTGCGGGAGTTCATCCCGCCCCTGATGTACGCGGCCGCGGCGGCCGGGGCGGACGGCTTCTTCATCGAGACCCATCCCGATCCGGCCCGCGCGCTGTCGGACGCTGCCACCCAGTGGCCGCTCGATGCGCTGGACGATCTGGTCGCCCGCAGTCTCGACATCTGGCACACGGTGCGCGGGGGAACCCGATGATTCCTGCCGATCTCGCGCAGCGCATCCGCGTGCTGGGGCTGGATGTTGACGGCGTGCTCACCGACAATGCCGTGCTGATCGGCGATGTGGGTGGCGAGCGGGTCGAGTTCAAGCGCTTCGACATCCAGGACGGCCTGGGCCACATGCTCTGTCGCCAGGTTGGCATCGAGATTGTCTGGGTCTCGGGGCGGCACTCAACGGCCACCGCCCTGCGGGGCCAGGAACTCCGGGTCGAGACCGTGCTCCAGGTGCCGCCTGACGCCAAGGTACCGGCCATCGAAGAACTGCTGGCTGCGCGCGGGCTCACCTGGGATGCCATGGCGTTCGTCGGCGACGACCTCGCCGACTATCCAGTGCTCCAGCGGGTGGCCCTGCCGATTGCCGTCGCCAACGCGCGCGACGAGATCAAGGCGCTCTGCCGGTGGACCACCCGGGCCGCCGGGGGGTACGGCGCTGTCCGCGAGGTGATCGACACCCTGCTGGCCGCCCGCGGCGAAACCGAGATCGCCCGGCAGCGCTATCTCGACCGGAGCGGCACCGCCACATGACTGTCGACGCGGCGACGGTGGGGCGTCGAGTGCTGCGCCTGGAGGGCGAGGCCGTGCTGCAGGCCGGGCTGCGGCTCGATGGCGCATTCGCTGAGGCGGTGGCGCTCCTGGCAGAGGCCACGCGGGTCGTAGTGGCGGGGATCGGCAAGTCGGGATTGATCGCCCAGAAAATTGCGGCAACGTTGACATCCACGGGCACGCCGGCCATTCCGCTCCATCCCGTCGAATCGCTGCACGGCGATCTCGGGCTGGTGGACCCAGGGGCGGTGGCCATCCTGCTCAGCAAGAGCGGCGAGACCGAAGAACTGCACGGCCTGCTGCACGCGCTGGCCCGGCTTGGTGTGCCGATCATTGCCATCACGGGTGGGGTGCAGTCCACGCTGGCCCGGGCCGCGCGCGTGGTGCTCGACGCCTCGGTGCGCGAGGAGGCCTGCCCGCACGATCTCGCCCCCACCACCAGTACCACCGTGGCGTTGGCGCTGGGCGATGCACTGGCGGTGGCGCTGCTGGAGATGAAGGGCTTCCGCGCGGAAGACTTCGCGCAGTTTCATCCTGGTGGTCGCCTGGGACGGCGCCTGTTGCTGCGGGTCCGCGATGTCATGACGGTGCCCGGCCGAGCGCTGCTGCCGACCAGCCCAATGCGTGAGGTGGTCATGGCCCTCGCGCATGGTCGCGGTCTGGCCGTGCTCACCGACCAGGATCAGGTAGTGGGTGTGATCAGTGCCGGGGATCTCACCCGCCTGACCGAGCGCCAGCCCGACTTTCTGCACCTGGCCGCAGCGGATGTCATGACCCGTCAACCGCAGCTCTGCCACCCGGAGGATCTGGGGGCCGCGGTGGTCGGCCGGATGGAGCGGGGAGGCTTCTCCGCCGCGCCGGTCGCCGACGAGGCCGGTCGTCTGGTTGGGATCGTCCACCTCCACGACCTGCTTCGCGCGGGGGCCGCGTGACGAGCCGCCTGTTCGGCGCACTGGCCGTGGGCGTTGGCCTGATGGCTGCCTGTCAGCCGGCTCCCAACACGCCGCCGCCCGCCACGGAGGCCGTGGTCGACACCGTCGACCAGATCATCAGCGGCTTCGTCTACCGGGTCACCAGCGACAACATTCTCCTGTCGACCGTGACCGGCGATTCCGCTTGGTATTCGCAGGTCTCGCGCACCTACCTGATCAAGGGGATGCAGGTCACCTTCCCGGACAGTACCGGCCGGATTGTCTCGACCATCACCTCCAAGCAGGGCACCTTTCGGACCATGGACAACGCGCTCGACGCCCGCGACAGCGTGGTCGGCACCACCCCGGACGGCAAGGTGCTCCGGACCGAGCACCTCATCTGGTCGCGCGCGAACAACGAGATCGCCTCCGACACCGCCTTCACGCTGACCTCGCCCCGGGACCCGACACTGATTCGCGGCGCATCCTTCACCGCCACACCCGACTTTGAACAGGTGCAGGTGCATCGTGTCAGCGGGCGGCTGAGCCGCCCCGCCAATCCGGCCCCGGCCGCTCGACGTCCCGCCACGCCAGCCCGAGGCGGCGGCTGATGCTGCGCCACACGCGGACCCTCCTGCTGCTCCTGGGCGCCGCCATGCCCCTGGCGGGGCAGGCACGCGGGCGGCCCTGCCTGCTCGACCTCGAGCATGCGGAGCTGATGCAGTCCTATCCGCAGGGGGGCGGACGGGTCACGCGCTATTTGAGCGGCGATGTGCGGTTCCGCTGCGCCGGGCAGAACATCCACTTGCGCGGCGACTCGCTGGTCTCCTTCGACGACTACGACACCTTCAGCCTGATCGGCAATGTCACCTACCGCGACGACGAGTACGTGGTGACCACCGACCGGTTGAACCGGTTCCGGGTCGGCGAGCGGCTCGAACTGCGGGGCAATGCGGTGGTCCGTCGCCTGCGTGACAGCACCATGCTCGAAGCGCCCTGGATCGACTACTTCCGCGCCGAGCCCGGCGTGAATCCGGTCGCGCGGCTGCTGACCGACGGCGGGACGCGCACCACCATCTTCCCCGATTCGACGCCCGGCACGCCAGTGGGCAATCCCTGGCTGCTGACCTCCTACCGCCAGCGCATGATCGGCGAGCATCAGGTCGAGGCCTGGGGCAATGCCCAGCTTCTCCGCGACTCGCTCCGGGTTACCGGGGATTCGCTGCGCTACGACAGCGACACCCTTCGGCTGGCTCAGGTCTGGGGCAAGCCGGGCCGGGCCGTGGATTTTTCCAGCGACTCGATGCGCCTGGATGGGCACCATCTGTGGATTGCCCTGGACTCCGCCGGGCAGGTCGAGGAAGTCCGCGCCATGGCGGCCGCCCGACTCGTCCGGGAAGGCGGCACGGTGACCGGCGACACCATCATCGCCACCGTCACCAACCGGCATCTCGATGGCCTGGTGGCCTGGAGTCGGGGGACGTCACCGGCGCACCTCGCCCGGGACGGCTACGATGCCACGGGAGATTCCCTGGTCGTCAATCTGCGGGCCGACCGCCTGCAACAGTTGCGGGTCTTCGGGCATGGTCGCGTGGAGCAGCCGGTGGATTCGCTGCTGCTCCACACTCCCGCCGACAGTGCCGGACCGCCCCTGCGCGACTGGCTGTCGGGCGAAACCATTCTGGTCACCTTCGCCGATGTCGACTCGGCGGGCACCATCCTCTCGGTGATCCGGCAGCTCAACGCAACCCGGAACTCCTGTTCGCTCGCCAGTCGACGCCAGGCGGCGGCGACACCCGGTGAACGCACCCCCCTGTCTTCGCTCAACTACGCCTGCGCCGACACCATCGTGATCGAGATGCTGCCCGGCTTGCAACGTGACATCGACACCATCCACTTTCGCGGCAACATGGTTGGCGCCATCATGCAGCCCGATGCGGGCACCGCACCGGGGACCCGGCCCACTGGTCCCGGGGCCGGTGCCATCCGGCGTCCCGGTGGCGGACAGGAGATCACCCCATGAGCCTGCTGCGGGCCGAAGGATTGTCCAAGAGCTATCGGCGGCGTCGCGTGGTCGATAATGTGGCGGTCGAGGTCGCCCAGGGTGAGATTGTGGGTCTCCTCGGACCCAATGGCGCCGGGAAGACGACTACTTTCTATCTGATCACGGGCTTGATTCGGCCGGACACTGGACGGATCTTTCTGGACGAGGACGAGATCACCGGGGCACCGATGTACCGGCGGGCCCGACGGGGGATCGGCTACCTGGCGCAGGAGCCGTCGATCTTCCGGAAGATGACCGTCGAGCAGAATGTGCTGGCCATCCTCGAGACGCTGCCGATCCCCCGGGCTGAGCGACTGGCCCGGTTGGAAACCATGCTGGGCGAGCTGGGTCTGACGGCACTGCGCACGTCACCGGCCTACACGCTCAGCGGGGGCGAGCGGCGACGTCTCGAGATCACGCGGGCCCTGGCGGCCAATCCGAAGTTCATGCTGCTGGACGAACCGTTCGCCGGGGTCGACCCGATCGCGGTACACGACATTCAGGGGATTGTTGCCTCGCTGCGCACCCGGGGGCTGGGGGTGCTCATCACGGACCACAACGTGGAGCAGACGCTGGAAATCGTCGATCGCGCCTACATCATGCACGAAGGGGCTGTGCACGCCTCCGGGACGGTCCGGGAACTGGTCTGGAATGACCGGGTCTCCGAACTGTATCTGGGGCCGACGCTGACGGCGCGCCTCCGCTCGCGGATGGAGGCGCCCACGCCGCCCCCGCCGGAGCCTGAGACCATCGAGCCCGTGGTCGAGTCACTGGACCCGTCGGTATGAAACAGGGAATGCAGCAGCAGACCGGCCTGCGACAGGAGCTGCGGATCAATCCGCGGCTCTACCAGGCCATGGACATGCTGTACATGCCGATGCTCGACCTCCAGCAGCACCTCCAGCAGGAGCTGCTGAGCAATCCGTTCCTCGAACTGGAGGAGCCGGAAGAGGAAGAGCTGCCCCAGAAGACCACGGAAGAGGAACAGGAGCAGGTCCAGAAGGAAGACGAGGTCGACTGGGAGGAGATCCTCCTCAACGGCTTCGACGTGGGTGGCAGCCGGGAATCGTACGAGTCGATGGAATACCTGGAACCGGTAAGCCAGAACAGCACCTCGCTGGACGACTACCTGCGTGAGCAGCTCCGGTTGCTCGACGTGCCGCCCAGACTGATGCTGCTCTGCGAAGAGATCGTCGGCAATCTCAACGACGATGGCTACCTGGGATCCACCTGTGATGAAGTCCTCGAGGCGGCCAACCACTGGCTCCGGTCCAACAATCCGGCGGCGCGCTCCACCCGAGACCCCGACGATCCGTTCGACATCGACTTCGACGACGAGGACGAGGACGAGGCCGCTCCCCTGACGGTGCCACTGTTCACCCAGGCGGAGTTCGACGCGGCGCTGACGCTGGTGCAAAGCCTGGAACCGGCCGGCATTGGCGCCCGCGACCTGCGGGAGTGCCTGCTGCTGCAGATGCGGGAAGCCGACGTCACGGCGTCGCTGACCTACCGCCTGGTCGATGAGGCCTTCGAGGATCTCAAAGCCCACCGCTGGAACGACCTGGGCCGCCGCTTCAGCGTCGATGCCCGGAGCTGCCAGCAGGCGGCCGATCAGCTCGCCCGCTTCAATCCCAAGCCCGGCCTGGCCCATTCGGATCGTGGCGATGCCTACGTCACGCCCGACCTGATCGTCCAGAAGATCGATGATCGCTACCACGTTTTCCTGAATGACACCGGGGTGCCCCGGCTGCGGCTGTCGCGGTCCTACCAGGATGTGGTGCGTGACCGCGGCAAGCTCTCGGGCGAAGGGCGCGACTTCATCGCCTCCCGGATGAACAGCGCGACCTGGATGATCCAGGCCATCGAACAACGCCGTCAGACCATGCTCAAGGTGATGAACTTCATCGTCGACCGGCAGCGCGAGTTCTTTGACAAAGGCATCGAGTACCTGAAACCGCTGACGCTGCGCGAGGTCGCCGAGGTAATCTCGATGCACGAATCGACGGTATCGCGGGTGACCAACGAGAAGTTCGTCCAGACGCCCCGCGGCGTCCTGCCGCTCAAGTTCTTTTTCTCCTCCGCCCTCGCCACCGCCTCCGGCGAAGATGCCTCGGCGCGCTCGATCCGCGCCAAGCTCGAGAAGATGGTGGCCGAGGAGAACACCGCCAAGCCGCTGACGGACCAGCAGATCGTCCATCTGTTTGAAGAGCAGGGGATCCAGATCGCCCGCCGCACCGTTGCCAAGTACCGCGACCAGCTCAGCATCCTTCCCGCCCGGATGCGCAAGCGGGTATGACGGAACCGGTGCGCGTATCGGTGCTGGTGCCCGCCAAGGACGAGGCGGAGAACCTCCCCGAGTTCCTGGCCCAGTGTGCCCGCGACCTGCCGTCGCTGGGCGTGCCCTTCGAGGTGGTGGTTGTCGACGATGGCTCACGGGATGCCACCCCCGACACGCTGATCGCTCTCCAGGCCAGTCACCCCTTCCTCCGCGTGGTGACGCACCGGCGGCAGCGCGGCATCGCCGACGCGCTTCACAGCGCCGGTGCCGCGGCCCAGGGCGACATCTTCGTCTTCTACCCGGCCGATCTCCAATATCTCCCGGCCGATATTCCCCGCCTGGTCGCGCCCATCCTCGCCAACGAAGCCGACATCGTGACCGGCACCAAGCAGGGGAAGTACGAGAAGGCCTTCGTCTCGACCATCTACAACACCCTCTGCCGCTGGCTGTTCGGCGTCCGGGTCACCGATCTCAATTCCGTCAAGGCGTATCGCCGGGCGGTGATGGCCAATGTCCCCATGCGCCCCGACTGGCACCGCTTCATGGTGGTGATCGCAGCGGCAGACGGGTTCCGTCTCACGTCGATTCCGGTGCCGCTGCATCCCCGGACGGCCGGTGTCTCCAAGTTCACCTGGACCCGCATCCCCGTCGGCGTGCTCGACCTGATCTCGGTCTGGTTCCAGCTCCGCTTCGGCCGCAAACCGATGCTGTTCTTCGGCCTGGCCGGCGCCCTTCTCGGTGGGATCGGTTTCCTGGCCGGCATCGTGGCGCTGATCCTCCGCTTCGCGCTGCCCATCAAGGCGGACGTTGCCCTGCTGGTCAGCCTGGTCGAGACCATGGTCATCTCCGGTGTGGTGCTCTTCGGCTTCGGCTTTGTGGGTGAGCTGGTCGCGGGACTCCGCGAAGAACAGCGCGAACTCGCCCGGCACCTGACGCTCGACCGTCAGGACTGACCCATGCGGGTCATCTTCCTGACCCACAACTATCCGCGCTGGGCCGGTGACGTGGCCGGCGGCTTTCTCCACCCACTCGCCCAGGCCGTGCAGGCACGGGGCGTGACGGTGCAGGTCGTCGCGCCATCCGACGCAGGGCAGGGCGGGGCCGATGTGCTGGACGGTATTCCCATCGAACGGGTCCGCTACGACAGCGCCGCCCGTGAGCACCTCGCCTACACCGGGCGGATGCAGGAAGCCCTGGGCTCGCCCCGTGGCTGGCTCTCCTTCACCCGTCTCATTCGGGCTCTGCGCACTGCCACACGACGCCACGCCTCCGGCACGGACCGGGCGATTGTCCATGCCCACTGGTGGCTCCCGGCGGGCCTGGCGGCCCCCAAGAATCTGCCGCTGGTGCTCACCTGCCACGGCACCGATGTCCGGCTGCTGGAACGCCTCCCCGGTGCGACGCTGCTGGCGCGACCGGTCTTCCACCGAGCGGCGGTGGTGAGCACGGTGTCACGCGCGCTTGCCGGGGTGGTGCAGCGACGCGTGGGGCGCGAGGTCACCGACGCGATGATCCAGCCGATGCCCATCCAGACGATCGACCGCCCGCTCAGCCGGGGCGGTGGCGGCTGGGTGGTGGTGGGGCGGCTCTCGGCGCAGAAGCGGATCGAGCTGGCCATCGCCGCGCTGGCGTTGGATCGGCAGCAGGGCAGCTCCAACACACTGACCATCGCCGGCGGTGGACCGGCCCAGGCAACGCTGGAACGCTTTGCCGTGACCGCCGGAGTGGCCGATGCGGTCACCTTCCTGGGGCCACAGTCGCCTGCCGACGTCGCAGCACTCCTGAGCACCGCCGACCTGTTCCTGATGCCGGCGCGCGACGAAGGATTCGGGCTCGCGGCGGCCGAGGCACTCATTCAGGGAGTGCCGGTGGTGGCGTGCGAGGATGGCGGTGGTCTCCGCGAGATTGTCACCGGAGGCGCCGGACGGATCGTCCACCCCACACCGGTCGATCTGCTCACCGGGGCACGTGAACTCGCGGGCAACGACTCCGCACGAGAGGCCGCTGCTACGCTCGGAGCCCAGTGGCGCGAGCGGCTGTCGGTCGATCAGGTGGCAGACCGCTGCCTGACCTGGTACGAAGCGGCGCTCGCCCGATGAGTCAGTCGCTGCCGGTCGGCCGTCTGATCCGGGCCGCGCTCGGGCTGGCGGTGCTCTGGTTCGGCATCCACCAGCTTCGCCTGGCCTGGCAGAACCCGGACCTGCAGGCAGTGACCTGGCAGTTCCACCCGGGCTGGATTGCCCTGGCACTGCTGCTGACCTGGCTGATGTATGCCGTGCTGATCTCCGGCTGGCGCCTGCTCCTGCTGGCGGCGGGGCAGGACCTGTCCTGGCGCGAGGCGGCGCGGATCTGGACCGTCTCCTCCCTCGGCGCACTGCTCCCGGGTCGGGTCTGGGCCATCGCAGGGATGGCGATGATGGCCCAGCGGGTCGGTGTGCATCCAGCAGTGGCCACCAGCTCGGCGCTGGCCATGCAACTCCTGTCCATCGCCAGCGGTGCGGCCATCGGGCTGGCGCTGACCGGCCCCGTGGCGGGCGCCTTCCTGCCGGGCGGGACCACGCTCCTGCCACTCCTGGCGGTCGCGGCGCTGTTCAGCACCTTCCTGCTGCGGTCCCAGCCCCTGCTGGATCGGCTCAGTCGACTGCTGCGCCTCCAGACTCCCATCCGGGCCATCAGTGCCAGTGCGCTCAGCGCCGGGCTGGGCTTCAACGCCCTGGCCTGGCTGGGCTATGGCGCATCCCTCTGGGCCCTCGCGCACGGCACCATGCCCCAGGTGGCGCTGACCCTCCCGCTGGCGACAGGAGCCTATGCGCTGGCCTATCTTGCAGGCTATCTGCTCCTCCTCGTCCCCGCTGGACTCGGGGTCCGGGAGGCGACGCTCGCCATCCTGCTGGCCCCCCAGATCGGACCGCTGCCCGCTGCGGCGCTCGGGGTGGCTTCGCGGATCGCGACACTGATCAACCAGTTCGGGGCCGCGGCCCCCTTTCTTCTCCTGCGGAGCACCGAGCGTGACGACACCTGACACGACCCGCGACTGGCAACCCCGGTTTCCCCTGCTGATTGCCATCACCATCTTCGTGGTGGCGGCGCTCTCCCTCTGCTGGCCGATGCTCACCGGCCAGTACATCGGCGGAGACGACCAGGTGACCGCGGGCTTCGCCTTCCGGCAGTTCGCGGCCGAACACTTCAAGCTGTACGGCGAGATTCCGCAGTGGAACCCCTACATCTTCGGGGGGATGCCGTTCAGTGCCGTCATCGGCCACGGCGACGTGTTCTACCCGACGGCCTGGTTCCGGTGGTTCGTCGAGGTCGACTTCGGCATGTCGTTCGGCTTCTTCTTCCACATCGCGCTGGCCGGCCTCTCGCTGTACGCGCTGGCGCGCGGCTTCGGACTGAGCTGGACCGCGGCCGTCGTGGGTGGCGTCGCCTACCAGCTCTCCGGCAACGTCGCCTCGATGCTCAACAACGGCCATGACGGCAAGTTGTTCGTCGCCGCGTTGGCACCCTTCGCGTTCCTGGCGCTGCTCCGGGCCATTCGGCACGGCAAATGGGGCCACTACGGGTTGTTTGCCCTGGTGGTGGGGCTCATCATCCTGACCCCGCACGTCCAGATGGCCTACTACGTCCTGGTGGCCTGCGGGCTGTTCACACTGTGGCTGGCCTTCCTCGATCCGGAGCGACGCCCGGACCAGAATCCCTGGCTCACCCTGGCCATGGCCTTCGGGGCGGTGGTACTCGGGGTCGGCATCTCGGCGATTCAGATCTACCCGATCATGAGCCATGTGAAGTACACGCCCCGCGCCGTGGCCGGGCCCAGCACGGGGTGGGAGTACGCCACCAGCTACGCCTTCCCGCCACGGGAGCTGATGACGCTGATCCTGCCGCAGTTCAACGGCATGGACCGCGGCTACATCGGCGGCAACCCGGTCAAGTCCCACACGGAGTATCTCGGCGCGATCACCCTGACCCTGGCCATCCTGGGCATGGGCGTCGCCCGGCAGCGGCGGATCCTGCTGCCGTTCGCGGTCATCGGTGGGCTCTTCGCACTGGTGTCGTTCGGCGGCCACACACCGTTCTACCGGCTCTGGTACTCGGTGATGCCGATGATGGACAAGGTCCGCGCCGCCGGGATGGCCTTCGCGCTGGTCGGACTCTGTCTGGCGCTGCTGGCCGGCATGGGCGTCGACCGGGTGCTGCGCCGGGAGGTGAAGGGCACCACACTGTACACCATTCTCGGTGTCTTCGCAGGCATCGCCGTGCTGGGCGTGGCCGGCATCCTTCAGCCCATTTCGGCGGCACTGGCCCACCCGGCGCGCGGTCCCGCCATTGTGCTGAACGCGCCGGAACTGCAGATGGGCTCGATGCGCCTGCTGATCTTCGTGGCCCTGGGTGGTGCCGCTCTGGTGATGATCCTGCGCGGCCGCCTGCACGGGGTACTGGCTGCTGCGGCCCTCACCCTGGTGGTGGGTCTCGACTCGTGGTCGATCCTGAAGCACTTCGCACCGTGGATCCCGCCCGCCGACGTGACGTATGCGGACGATCAGATCACTGCGCGGATCAAGCAGGATGCCACCATGCCCTTCCGCACCTACCAGCCCACCGGTGAGACCGAGTTTGGCCGGTGGGGCGTCTATCAGGGATCGGAACTGATGGCCCGCCATGTCCCGACACTGTTCGGCTACCACGGCATGGAGAGCGTCTACTTCGACTCGCTGTTCGGCACCAAGAACGTCTGGACGCAGCAGGTCAATCCCAGGCTCTGGGATCTCTATGCCGTCGACTGGTTCCTGCTCAACCAGGACCTCCAGGATTCGATCCCGGGCTTCGACAGGGTGGCGGGGCCAGTGCCGACGCCACACTCCCGCTCGGGGCAGGCGGTGCTGTTCGAACGGCGCGGCCGAGCGCCCTGGGTGCGGGTGGTGCCGCGCGGTGTGAAGGTTCCGCATGAGCAACTGGTATCGACGCTGGTCGATGCCGACTTCCCAGCCGACGAGTTCGTCCTCTTCGCCGACACCGCGGTGGTGGCGGGTACCACCGACAACTTCGAGCGCCCGGGTCCCGCAACCATCCATGCGCATCTGACCGACTGGCGCCCCGGCGCGATGACGGTACAGCTCGATGGCCAGGACTCCGTCACCAACTGGCTGCTGGTCGCTGAGAACTGGTATCCGGACTGGCACGCCACGGTCGATGGACAACCCGCTCCCGCGGTACGGGCCAATCACGCCATGCTCGGTGTGGCAATCCCGCCGGGGGCCAAGGAGATCAGCCTGGTGTTCGATGTGAAGGAATACCGGCAGGGCAAGATTGTCACCTTCCTCTGCGCCGCGATCGCGCTGGCCATTCTGGGCATGGGCACACTGCGCCGCCGGACGGCCGATGTCTGATCGTGCCCTGGTGGTGGTGCCCACCTACAACGAGAAGGAGAACCTGCCCCAGATCGTCCCGGCGATCCTGGCGCAGGATCCCCGCCTCGATGTGCTGGTGGTCGACGACGGCTCTCCGGATGGCACCGGTGCGCTGGCCGATGCCCTGGCCGCCGCCGATGCCCGGGTCCATGTGCTGCATCGCGAGCGCAAGGAGGGGCTGGGACGGGCCTACCTCGCGGGCTTCGCCTGGGCACTGGCGCGCGAGTACCGGTACATCTTCGAGATGGATGCCGACTTCTCCCACGACCCGAAGTACCTCGGCGCTTTCCTCACCGCCATCGAAGACGCCGACCTGGTCCTCGGCTCGCGCTACCGGACCGGCGTCAACGTCATCAACTGGCCGATGTCGCGCCTGCTGCTCTCGTGGTTCGCAAACAAGTATGTCCGCTGGATCACCGGCCTGCAGCTCACCGATGCCACTGGCGGATTCAAATGCTTCCGCCGCGAGGTGCTGGAGGCCATCCCGCTCGATCGGGTCCGGTCCAACGGCTACGCCTTCCAGATCGAGATGAGCTTCCGCGCCTGGAAGAAGGGCTTCCGCCTCACGGAGGTGCCAATCGTCTTTGTCGACCGGTTGGAGGGGCAAAGCAAGATGAACAAGCGGATCGTCCGCGAGGCGATCTGGATGGTCTGGTGGCTGCGTTTGAAAGGGATGATGGGAAGCCTGGGATGAGCAACGACTTCTGCAAGATGACGGGATCGGGGAACGACTTCATCGTCCTCGACGGCCGGGATACCACCGAGTCCGAATGGCCCCCCGAGCGGATCGTGGCTATCTGCGACCGACGGCACGGTGTCGGCGCCGATGGTCTGATCATCGTGAGCCCCGAAGGCGATGGCGCCGCACGAATGATCTTCTTCAACAACGACGGCTCCCGCGCTCCCATGTGCGGCAACGGGGCCCTCTGCAGCACCCGGTTCGCCTCGCTGTGGGAAATGACCGACCCCGGCGGGATGAACCTGGTGACCGATGCCGGCACCTACCGGACCCGCTGTGTGGGCGAACAGCACCTGGCGGAACTGCACCTGCTGGACACCCCCGTCCCGGTGGCCGTCGACGTGGCGCGCCTCCCCGGCGAGCAGTGGTTGGGGCTGGGGCGGGTCGGGGGACCACATCTGGTGGTGCTGGTCGATGACATCGAGGCAGTGGATGTGATGCAACGCGGCCGGGAACTCCGCTTCCACCCGGCGTGCGGTCCTGATGGGGCCAATGTCAACTTCGCCTCGCGAATCCACAACGCCGACCCGGGTGATTCGACGGCGCCACGCTGGGCGATCAGGACCTACGAACGCGGCGTCGAGGGCGAGACCCTTGCCTGCGGCACCGGCACGGTCGCCTCGGCGTTGGCCATCGCGGATCAGGGTCTCGACCAGTTGCCCGGTACCTTCCGGACCCGCAGTGGCCGCACCCTGGCCGTCAACGCCACGGTGAGCGGCGGGCAGGCCAGTAACATCTGGCTCTGCGGGGAAGGGCGGCTGGTCGCCTGCGGGGAGTGGCTGGAGTAGGGCCGCGAATGGCCGCGAATAGCCGCGAATGGCCGCGAATGAACGCGAAGGCACTCCGATCGCGTCCAATCGTGGTTGCCCGCGTCGGATCGCTTCACGAATGAACAGTATGGGTGCGATGCTGGACTGACCGCGAAGGGAGTCTGAGGCGTTCCATTCGCGTCCATTCGTTTGCCCCCGTCGGAAGGCGCCCTGCATGAACACCAATACGCGCGAATTGGTCCTGAAGGATGAGGTCTACCAGATCGTCGGGGCGGCGATGGAGGTGTCGAATGAACTGGGGGCTGGTTTTCTGGAGGCCGTGTATCAGGAAGCACTCACCCACGAGTTGATGTGCCGCGCGGTCCCGTTCGAGGCGCAGCCGAAGGTCCGAATCGCCTACAAGGGCAGCGTCCTGTCCAGGGTATACATTCCGGACTTCATCTGCTTCGAGCAGGTCATCGTCGAGATCAAGGCGCACCGGGAGTTGACCCCGGTCGATCGGGCACAGTTGCTGAACTACCTGAAGGCCACCGGGCAACCGGTCGGGCTGCTGCTCAACTTCGGGGCGCCCAAGCTGGAGTGGAAGCGCATGGTGCTGAGCGAGCCCGTCCTTCGTGTCCATCCGCATGCATTCGAGATGGA
This sequence comes from uncultured Gemmatimonadaceae bacterium, assembly GCA_964421625.1. Classification (GTDB taxonomy): domain Bacteria; phylum Gemmatimonadota; class Gemmatimonadetes; order Gemmatimonadales; family GWC2-71-9; genus Palsa-1233. Next base: position 25,012 of record CAYQXR010000004.1, read on the forward strand.
CCCCGGCGCGCCGACTGGTGGAATCCGCGAATGAACGCCACTCACTGCGGATTGATCACGAGCCCGAGGGGAGCCTAAGGCTTTTCATTCGCGTCCATTCGCGTCCATTCGCGTCCATTCGTGTGCATTCGCGTCCATTCGCGGTTCGCCACTTGCAGATTCGCCGATCCTGTCGCACTCTTTGGTAGCCGCCCGATCTCCGGACGGCCACCCAGGGCCGGGTGAGCGATCGCCCGCCCACCTCTCTTCAGTCAGGACATTCCCATGGACCTCACGAGCATTCTGATCCAGGTGGTGAGCGGTGCCGTTGGTGGCAACGCCGCCGGGGCGGTGAACAAGGCCAACAGTCTTGGCCCGCTCCTCAACACCATCCTCGGCGCCGTCGGCGGTGTCGGCGGTGGCCAGCTCCTCGAAGGCACCCTGACCAACATGCTCGGCAATGCCATGGCCGGCAACGCGACCGGGTCGGCGCTGGTCGGTTTGCTGCTCCCCCTGATCGTCGGCTTCCTGAAGAAGAAGAGCGCCTGATCGCGGTTGATGGTCCCTTGATGACTCCCTGCTAGTGTGGTCGACTCCATTGAGAGGGTTGGACCACACTAGACAGGGGGAGGCCAGTGAAGGATGTACCGGCAGGACTGGTTGTACCGCCGGAGGGATACGGCGAATGGCTGGTTGACCTGAAGGCCAGGATCCACGCTGCCCAGCAGCGCGCGTCCTTGGCCGTGAACAGGGAACTGGTGCTGCTCTACTGGCAGATCGGTCGGGACATCCTGGCCCGGCAGGCAGAGCAGGGGTGGGGGGCCAAGGTGATTGAGCGCCTGTCCCAGGACCTGCGCTCGGCCTTTCCGGCGATGAAGGGATTTTCGCGGGCCAACCTGATGTACATGCGCGCCTTTGCGGAGGCCTGGCCCGAAGCCGAACTTGTCCAACAAGCGGTTGGACAATTGCCCTGAGGGCACAACCTGGTACTGCTGACCCGCCTGAAGGACCGGGCGATGCGCTTGGCCTATGCACGGGCTGCCATGGCTCACGGCTGGTCCCGCAACACCCTGAACATCCACATCGAGACAAGGCGCCTGGAGCGCGTGGGACACGCGGTAACCAATTTCCCAAGTACCCTCCCGACGCCGCAGTCTGACCTGGCACGGGAGTCCCTCAAAGACCCGTACCGATTCGATTTCCTCGGTCTGGGCGATGACGCCGAGGAGCGCGCCATTGAGAAGGCCCTCACCGCCCACGCGACCGAGTTCCTCCTTGAACTCGGCGCCGGCTTCGCGTTCGTGGGTCGCCAGGTTGCAATAAACGTGGGAGGTGACGACTTTTTCATCGACCTGCTGTTCTACCACCTCTCACTCCGGTGCTACGTCGTGATTGAACTCAAGGGAGGCGCATTCAAACCGGAGCACCTTGGGCAGCTCAGCTTCTACCTGACCGCCATCAACCGCCAAGTGAAGGCCGAGTACGACAACCCGACCATTGGCCTGCTGCTGTGCAAGACCAAGAACAAGGTCGTGGCCGAGTACGCGTTGGGTGACCAGGCCCAGCCCATCGGGATTGCCGACTACAGGCTGTTTTCGACCCTGCCGGAAGCGCTGCAGACGAGCCTCCCCAGCATCGAACAGATCGAGAACGAACTGACCCGCGTCGGCGACCTCGCCGATGATGGTACGGAGGACCAATGACCCTCCGCATCGCCGCCCTGCTGGCAGTTCTCCTGCCGACCGTACTCTCTGCGCAGCGGAGCCCGTTGCAGGGCCGAGTGGTTGATCGGCTCCTCGGGACGCCGGTGCCTGGGGCGATCGTGGATCTGTATCGTGGGGACACTCTGGTTGTCACTCGGACCACCGACAGTCGTGGGGCCTGGATCGGGCCTGCCAGGGCGGCCGACGGTCTGATGATCCGGGTGCGGGCCATCGGCTTCGCGCCTTTCGGGCCGATTTCTCTCACCGAGCTGCCGGAGCAGGGCCGGGAGATCGCGCTGATCCGTTTCGCCATCGAACTCCCGCCCATCGATGCCTCCTCCCAACAGCGCTGCGGTCGGGAACCCGGGCATCAGGACGACCTGCTCAGCACCGTCATTCTGGCGGCACAGGTGGCCCTGGAGACGGTCGAGGCTCCCAGCCGGAAACTGGGCGAGGCCGGTGAGGGTGTGGCCTTTGTGGTCACCCGCACCAGGGAGGAGACGCTGGCCACCACGGCGCCACCCAATCTCTGGGTTGCAGACCCTCGGACGGTCTCGGTCGACACGATCCGGACCTGGCCTCTGCATGGCGCGCGAGAGGAGATCCTCCAGGTCACGGGCTTTGTCCGGACGGTCGGCGCCGAGATCGGTCGGATGTACTTCGCGCCGGATGCGGCCACGCTCTTCGACCCCTGGTTCCTGGAGCACCACTGTTTTTCGGTGTCGATCACCAGCAGCGACAGTGTGTACCAGTTGCGCTTCGAGCCGATCCGTGGACGCGCCGATCTGCCGCTCCTGGCCGGGGCCATCCACCTGGACCGCCAGACCCTGGCCCCGCTGCGCCTGGAGTGGGAGTACCGCCAGGTGGCTTCGTGGATCGAGAACGGAATGGCGGGTGGCAGCATGAGCTTCGTGCAGTCCAGCCCGGGTGTCTGGTATCCCGCGACCTGGCACATCCGCGCCCCCATGGAATCGCGGTCACGCAGTCGTCTGCCGTCTGGCCCGATCGTAGCCAATGTGGTGGAGATCTGGGTCGTCAACAAGGTCCTGCGGACCGGTGTCGGTCGGGGCGACCAGTAGTCGGAGGCGATGTGACCCCGGGCCCTCAGCTCGGGTCCTCATGCAGGGCCGTCCATCCGAGGCCTGGCCTATCAGCCACTTCACCCGGCAATCGGAGTATCACGTGACGTACTGGGGAGCGGGATGAGCACCATGGGCTACCGGCGGTGGCCGCTGGGCGGCAACATGGTGCTCCTCGCCCTGCTGCTGCTCTCCTGCGCGCGTCAGCCCCCCCGCAGTGTGGCGCAGCAAGCCCAGATCCACGCGGCGCTGCGAGCCACGATCACGGAGCTTCTCACCGCCACGGCGCCGGACAGCGCACCAGCGGTGATTGCCTTTGATACGACGGCCCTCTACCGGGACGTGGCCCAGTGCCGGGGCGACGGGGAAGGGCGACGCTGTTCCCTGCCCAAGGGCAGAACGACATATCTGGCGTCGATCAACATGCTGCCCAACGACTCCGCGCAGGTGGCTTTCGTCCAGTACATTGAGTCGGATTCCCCTGCATGGATCTGCGGGATATTCCCCAGGGCGGGACTCAGGCCCATCAACCATGGTGCGACCTTCACGCTGATCTATCAGCACGAGCAATGGGTGAAGACATGGACCATGTTCACAACCTGCGAGTGACGATGCTGCGCTCGCTTGCTCTGGCCTCCATGCTCGCCCTCGCGCCCTGCGCCGCACTTGCCGGTCAGTCCGCGCCCCTCCCGACGCTCACCCTCACGCGCGAGAGCAGCATCACCGACAGCTTCCCGTCGACGGGGCGGCCGCGCATCGCTCTACACCGCAGCGGGCGCCTCGCCGTCGTGGATGGGGCCGGGCCGGATATCCGGATCTACCGCGCTGACGGCACACACGAGCACACCGTCACGCAACTCCGTGAGGTGCCAGCCGCAGTCCGGCGAGTGGGCTGGGTCGGCGATTCGCTCTGGGCCTACTATGCGGGCGTGGTCCACGTCTACACCAGAAACTATGTCCTGGCCCGCACCTTCGGCATCCCGACCGCGATTGCCGGGCCACCCGGCACGGAGTGATCGGCGGCGTGCGACCCGGGCCAGATGTTCTGCACCCCGTCTCCCGATGCTCTCTTTCCGGACGGCAGCCTGCTCATCATGGCTGGTCTGCGTCGTGTCGTCGTGCCCGGTGGCGTGCTGCCTCCCGGGGCAGCGGACTTTGCCCTCCGGGTCTCGCGCACCGGCGACTATCGCAGCTCCCCTGGCTTTCCGGCCAATGGAACGCCCCGTGAGTGCCTCACCACCTTTCGAAATGACTCCGGCCAGGACCTGACCGGCACCCGGTACTTCTGCAAGCTGCCCGATGGGACCTTCTCGCCTGACGGGCGCCTCCTGGTCAATCTGCTCGTGCCACCCGGGCGTCAGGCGGGCGACACCAGTGCCGTCCGCGTGGTCGCACTGGGCGAGACCGGCGACACCCTGTTCGACCGCATCGTCTCCTATGACGCGGTCCCCACGACCCGGCAGGATGTCGACCGCAAGGTCGCGAGGGCCCTGGCAACGGCAGAGGCAAACACCACCGCGGCCGAATGGAAGCGGATCAAGGCGGCATTGACGGCGCAACAGAAGGCCTCGGCGTCCGGCCCCATGACGAGGTTCCAGCCGCCGGTGGGCCTGATCGTCGGGGACGACCGCAGCATCTGGCTCGGGCTGCCGATCACCGACTCCACTCAGCGCTGGATGGTGCTGGACTCCACTGGAACGCCGAGAGGCGTCGCGGTGCTCCCACCTGGAGCCGAACTGATGTCTGCCTCCCTGACCAGCATCTGGACCTGGACTCAAAAGCCCGATACGCTGGTGCGGTACCGGGTCAGCGGAGTTCCCTGAGGCCGAATCGGAGGAATCCCGAGCATCACTACCGACTTGACACCATCCTCCATCCCATCGATCATCTACGCATCCCGAATGTTCCGAGGTACCAGTGGCCCACTTGCGTCTCGCCATCAACCGCCCCCTCCTCCTGGCCGCTTTCCTGACCACGGCTCTGGGGGCGCAGGACTCCCGCCCGGTGCTCATGCCTCGTGCGGAACTGTCGCGGACGCCCACCCAGCTCCGTCTGACTGCCATCTCCAGTGCCATCGGCGTTCTGCCCAATGGGCGCCTGGTGGTTGGCGAAGCGGATGCCGATCGCGTCAGCATTGTCGACAGTACTGGTCGTGTGACAGCGCAGGTCGCCACCGGCATAGCCAGCGGCATCGCCAAGATCGGAGTCGTCGGCGACAATATCTGGCTGCAGGGCGGTGGAATGGGCAGCGCGCAAATCCTGGTAATCAGCGCCTCAGGTAAGACGCTGCGCACCATTCAGTTGTCAGCGACCTTCCCGACTGGAGACATCGCCCCGTACGAGACTCGCGCGCTCGCGACCAGAGCCATCCTACCCGACGACCGCGCCCTGGCCTACTCACCGGCCAAGGAAGTTGGCAGTCCGTATCGATTCGGCCTGGGACTGGCAGCCTACGTCACCGGACCCTGGGGCAAAGCACCTGATCGTCTGGTGGCAACGCACCCACCACGCTGTTTCGCTCCCAATCGGCCTGGCCAACAGCCCGACATCCTGGGGATTCCACACTGCGAGATCCCCCGTTCGGCCATATCGATCGACGCGCAATACGTGGCCATCGCGGTACCGGTGCAGACGGCTTCACCCGCAGTGGGCGTGCAAGTCACCCTGATCCGGATCACCGGCGACACGGTCTATTCCGCCATGGTGCCGGTCACCGGCAGACCACTCACCGACGCCAGTCGCGACTCCATCCGGTTGCGCCTCACGGACTCGATCGCCGGAACGGTGGTTCTGCCACAGGTCTACCCGATGCTGCGGGAGGTTTTTGTCGGGGCGGACGGCCGAGTCCTCCTCCGCATTGTCGAAGCGACCGAAGAATGGCTTGTCCTCTCCCCAACCGGCCGCGTGGAAGGCGTGATTCGGTGGCCATCGTCCTCGGCGGACCGTGTCTTCCGCGGCATCCTTGGAGATCGGATCTGGGTGGCGGAAGGTCCGGTTGGACCTTCTCGACAAGTAGTCCGCTACCAGCTCCTCGATGCCGCCTCCACCGGCCAGTAGCCGCGTGCGCCCGTCCCACGGCCGGAGATCGTGGTCTCTGCTGCTCCTGCTGACCTGGACACCAGGCCTCTCCGCGCAGGAAACCACACACATCATTCGGGGTCGGGTAACCGATACCACCGGCGCGCCGCTGGTGGACGCCATCGTCAGTGTCCGGGGCACCAGTGGCGCCACCCGGGTGGTGGACACCGATCGACAGGGACGCTACACCGTACTGTTCACTCCCGGCGATCAGGCGTATGCCCTGCTGGTCCGCCACGTCGGTTTCGCCCCGCACACCGAACAGGTGTACACGAACGCTGCGACGCGGGTCCTGGTGCGGGATGTCGTCCTCATTCCGGCTCCCTACCAGCTCGCTCCCATCACGGCAACCGCCTCACGTCCCACCGCACCGATCGACCTGGTGCGCGCGCCAACCGGAACCGTCGACCGCGATGCCTTGCAGCGGCGCCGCTTTGCCCCGGACCCCGGTTCTCTGACCGGCCTGGCGCTCCTGCTCCCGGGCGTCCGCCCGACCGACTCCGGCTACACGGTACTCGGGCTCGACCCTTCGCTCAACCGGGTGCAACTCGACGGTCGGACCTTCGAGGGCGACGGCCTGCCACCCGACGCCATCGGATCGGCTCGACTCGCCACTTCGACCTTCGACCCCTCGCGGGGAGAGTTTTCCGGCGCACTGCTGACCATCCGCAGCCAAGCGGGATCGCCGACGCGCCAGGGAGTGGTCCGGGGACGCGTCACGCCCGGCTTCCTGACCTGGGCGGATCGCGCCCGGCCGATTCCAGTCCGGGCCAATCTCTCCGGATTCATGGGAGGTCCCCTGCCGGACGCGAAGGGCTACTACCGCTTCGCATGGGATCTGGACCGCCAGTGGGGAGCGAACGGCCGCTCACTCCTGGCAGATGCAGCGACCGCCACCGACTACGGCGTGGCGGCCGACTCGGTTGCGGAAATCCGCCGAGTCATCGCTGCGACCGGCATCCCGCTTGAGGCACCCGCCAGCGGTGCCACAACTCTCCGGAGTTCGCTGCGTCTCGATCTCCCGTTTGGCGGTACATCTACCCTGATGGCCATGGCCACGGCCTCCTTCGGGACCACCACCGCCCCGGGCACGCTCACATCCCTGCCCAGTACCGGTAGAGTATCGCGGCAGCGACTGGTTACGCTGAACACCGCCTGGAGCAGCTACCTCGGCGGTATGATGGCCAGCGCCGGGGTCGGGATCCAGCATCGAACCACGGACGCCCGCGCCCATCTCGCACTGCCCAGTGGTCTCGTCGATGTCGGCACGGTCCACGCGGGGACCCCCAGCGGCCTCGTCAGCGTGGCATTCGGTGGCGTGGGCGGAGCAGGGGAGACCGCCATGACCAGGGCCGACCTGAACGCTGGCCTGACCTGGAACGATCTCCGCGGTCGGCATGTCGTCAAGTGGGGTGGCTCCCTCAGCTCTCAGCAGATGCTCGACCGCCGAGATCCGGATCCGTTCGGAACCGTCCGCTATCGTTCGCTGGATGCCCTGGCGACAGGACAGGCTGACGAATATCTCAGGATCATCTCCCCGTCCCGTACCACTGGAGCCACTACCATCGGCAGTCTCTGGATCGGCGATGCCTGGACACCAGGAAAGCAGTGGTCGATCGAGGGCGGACTCCGCATGGACGCCTCCCGCACTGGAACCAGGATCGCCCAAGCACCGATCATCGAGAAACTCTTCGGACTTCGGACGGACCACACACCACGGGAGATCTCCTGGTCGCCGCGTCTGGGCGCCACCTGGCACTCGAAACCGCGTACCGTCACAGGGCCTGTCGTCGATTCGAGTCTGGCCAACCCCGCCGACACGTCCCTCCGTGCCCGGATGATGCGGGCGCCCGAGGTCCGCGTGAGCAGCCTCATTCAGGCACTGGCCGACGTCAACCGCCGTCCATGGATCACGCTGGGCGGCGGTTTCGGCGCCTATCGAGGCCCTTTTCTCTCGTCCACTCAGGTGGCATCCCTGCACGGGGCCACCGGCACCGGCCACAGCAGCCTGACACTGCACTGCGCACCACCCACCATTCCCGACATCGGATGGGCCCCCGGGACCGCGGTCGGATACCGTGAATGTGCCGACGGCAGTCTCGCGGCCTCTCCTGCTTCCGTCGCACCCGCGGTGCTGGTGTACGACCCGGCCTTCCGCGCTCCAGCAAGTTGGCGCGCCAACATGATGATCGGGGGGATGTCCCTGGGGTCGAGTCTGGTGCTGGGTGTAGATCTCACGCTGTCGCGAACCCGGAGAGTGGGCTGGACCGACGAGAACATCAGGCGATCGCCGGGGATGATCCTCGCCGATGAGCTGGGACGTCCCAGTGCAGCCAGGCCGTCGGAGATTTCGCCTGTCACCGGCCGTCCACTGGCTGCTGCCGGTCGCGAAGTCCCGACCTTCGCTACCGTGCGGCGGATGCGCTCGGACCTGGAGAGCAGTGCCATCGATCTGACGGCCGTCCTCATGCCGCGCGGTGTGCTCCAGGAACGCTACGACCTGCTCACCTGGGTGGTGATCGGGAGTCGCGGTCAGCGGCAACGCGGGTTCAATGGCACGACTGATGGCGACCCCTTCGCGCTGACTTCCGCTCCACGCACAATGACCGGCGAGATCGGCGTGACTGGACGCCTGGTCCTGATGCGTGGCGTCCAGCTCATCGCGCTGCTCCGGGCGCAGTCCGGGGTCCGCTACACGCCGGTGGTTGCTGGCGACATCAATGGCGATGGACTGGCGTGGAACGACCGGGCATTCGTGCCCGATCCGGCGACCGCCGACCCAGCACTCGCCGGCGAGTTGCAATCGCTGATCCAGCGGGCCCCGTCGACTGCCGCCACCTGTCTGCGTCAGCAGTTCGGTCGGATTGCGGGGGAGGGGAGCTGTGCCGCACCATGGAATGTCGACATGGACCTGCACCTTGCCTTCAATCTCTCACCGGCGCTTGCAGTGTCGCGGCACCTGACGCTCTCGGCGGGCATCAACGGCGCAGGAGATGCCCTCAAGCGCCTCCTCGGCCTGCAGGACGTGCTCGGCAGTGGCGGGAATCTCCCTCCGGATCCGGTGCTTGTGACCGTGACCGGATTTGACCCGGTCAACCAGCGGTACCAATACCAGGTCAACCCGCAGTTCGGCACTACCAGATTCCGCCCCGGCTTCGGCGTCCATCCACCGTTCTCGGTCTCGCTCCAGGCCAGTTGGAAGCTGGCCGGGCCACCCGGCTGGCAACCGTAATGCGCCGCGCCATCATCCGTCTCGCCCTGCTTGCAGTTCTGATGTCGGCCACCCTCTCTGCGCAGCGCAGCCCCCTCCAGGGCCGAGTGGTTGACCGACTCGCTGGGACGGCGGTGCCGGGGGCGATTGTGGATCTGTACCGCGGGGATACTCTGGTTGCCACTCGGACCACCGACGGCGTGGGAGTGTGGCGAGGGCCCTACTGGGAGGCCGACGGTCTCCTGATCCGGGTGCGGGCTATCGGCTTTTCGCCCTTCGGGCCAACGCGACTCACCGAGCTTCCCGAGCAGGGCCGGGAGATCGGGCTGACCCGTTTCGCCATCCCGCTCCCACCCATTGAGGCCTCCACCCAGCGTCGCTGCGGCCGGACATCCGGACCCCAGGGTGATCTGCTCGGCACGATCCTCCAGGCCACCCAGGTCGCCCTGGAAACGGTCCAGGCCCGCAGCGGGGGACAGGGCACCGCCGGGGAAGGGCTGGCCTTTGTGGTCACCCGCACGCGAGAGGTGCAGCGCACCCGCAATACACCACCATCTGTCCGGATTGCCGACGGGCGCACGGTCACCCAGGACACGGTCCGGGGCTGGCCACTGCGGGGCGCCCGGGCCGAAGCCCTCCAGGAGAGCGGGTTCGTCCGGACGCTGGGCGGCGAACTGGGTCGGATGTTCTTCGGGCCGGATGCGGCCACGCTCTTCGACCCCTGGTTTCTGGAACACCACTGCTTTTCGATCGCGACCACCAGCCGGGATACCGTGTACCGACTGCGCTTCGAGCCGACCAGCGGAGCCAAGGACCTGCCGCTGCTGGCCGGGGCCATCCACCTGGACCGTCAGACCCTGGCCCCGCTGCGGCTGGAGTGGGAGTATCGGCACGTCGCCTCCTGGATCGACGGGGACAGGGCCGGGGGCACCATGAGCTTCTCCCAGTTCACTCCCGGGGTCTGGTACCCGTCCACCTGGAGCATCTGGGCACCGATGGAGTCGAGCAACCGCGAAGGTCGACCAGCAGGACCGATCCGCGCCGACGTCCGGGAGACCTGGCAGGTCACCAAGGTGCTGCTGAACGCGAATGCACACGAATAGCCGCGAATGCACGCGAATGAACGCGAATGGAGGGGGAGGGGGCCCAACACGCCAGACACCACCCCATGACCACCCCATAACCACCCTCCTGACCTATTCGCGGCTATTCGCGTCCATTCGCGGCTCCACCGCCCAGCGTCCTAATTCGCGCCCATTCGCGTCCATTCGCGGCTCTACCGCCTCGTGCATCCTCGATTCGGCCGTGCCGGGGGACGTGGATATCCCCAGACATCCCGAGTTATCCCCACTTTTCCACGGCCTTACTTAACATAATACATCTTATACGTCATTCAGGCAGGCGCCAATGTCCGCCCGTATCAACCCGCCTGAATCCCACCGAACCCGCCAACCAACGAGCCACTAACCACCAGCAACACCACCACTTACACATCACGGCTCATGTGGAATCACACTGACACCCAGACCCGGTGGCCACGATGTCCACACAGCCGAAGCCACCCAATGACGGGACATCGACACCAGGAGGCTCCAGCCACCGTCCGCCTCAGACCCAAGCCACACACCTGACACACCCCAACGCAAAAGCGGCCGACGGAACCCCGCCGACCGCTCGTCGATCTCAGCCAAGTCGTGCTCAGGTCGGCTGTTCTGTGCCCCCGGTCAGTTCGCCCAGCATGAACTGCGCTTCGACGTTCCCCGGCGTGTCCGGGTACTTCGCCAGCAGGTCGCGGAGGATCCGGACCGCCTCGTCCGTCTTACCGGCATTGCGGTTGGCCCGTGCGGCATCGAGCAGCGAGGAGACCTTGATGTACGGCAGTGTCGCCAGATCGGCCGCCTTCAGGTAGGCCGCCGCAGCGTCCTCGAACTTCCCCGTGTTCTCATAGGCCGTGCCGAGGAGCCCGTGGGCCGGCGCCGCGTGACCCGGAGGCGGATTCTCCTTCAGGAAGGCCAGCAACTGCGTCGCCGCGCCCTCGTTCTGCTCAGCGATCAGCCGGATCTGCGCCAACCCGATGTTGGCATCGAGGGCCGCATTGGTGCCGCGGAAGTCCCGGGCCACCTGCTCGAACTGGGCCGCCGCCGCACCGAAGTTGCCTTGCTCGGCCGCCATCCGCGCCTCCTGCAACGCCATTGCCCCCGCGGCTTCCTTCCGCTGACCCAGGGAAATGAAGAACCAGGCCACCATGGCGATCAGCAGCACGGCAGCGGCGCCGATCCCCAGCAGCTTGGCACGCTGTGGAGTCAGAAAGGGAGCGTCCTGCGCCGCGGGCTGCGACGCGGAGGGTGCCTCGTGGGCCATGTATCCACCGTGGTGGAGGGTTAGTTGAACGTCGCCATCACCAAATCCTCCCGCACCGGCACCGCGGGAGTCCAGCCATGAAAGATGGCACGGTCCGGCGAGATCCGCCACCACCCCCTTCCGGACGCTGCTCTCGTCGGAGTGGTCCGCCCTGCGTCACCCTGCCCGACAGCACCACCGCCCCAACGGCTCCTTCCGCGCCACGGAGCCAAAGCCCGGCGGTCATCCCCGCCATGGTGCGCTCCGAGCCCACGCCCTGGAGCCACCATGCGACCTGTCTCATTCCCCGGTCCTCGCGGAGTCCTCCCCCTCCTTGCCGCGCTGCTGACCGCCTGCGACCTCGGCACGCTCCCGCCAGGGGTCTCCTCGGAGGCCGCCCTGACGCTGACCCATGTCTGCGCCGACTCCTTCCGGATCGTCAACCGATACACCCCCAACAGCAGCCACCCGCTGCAAGTCCGCCTGACCGCGACCTGGTCCGTCACGGGCTCCCGATTCCCCCAGACGGCGCTCGCCATGATCCAGGTGCCCTGGGCCCCCTCGCTGTCGGATTCGGGCGTCGCTGCCTTCCGCCTGCCCATCCCCGTCGATCGTCCAGTCCAGATTCTCGCCACCGCCTCCGGCGCTCCGTTCTCGGGACGCTCCCGTTCCCTCACCATCCCCGGGGCCTCCGCCTGCAGCGACACCCCGATGATTCGGCTGCGTACGGCGGTCGGCTTCGGGGTCCTGGGGACAATCACCCCCGAGGGCGATTCCGTCCCGGTGGGTGCGGAACTCCGCTGGCAGGTGGCGCCCGCCGCCGGGTTCGATGCGGTCGACGTGCGGATCAACGGCCAGCCTGTGCCACCCACCGGCCAGATGATCCTGACGGCGCCCACCACCATCACGGCTGTTGGCACCGCCGAGCCGGAGATCCCTGTGGGCCTCCGGTCGGTGCTTGCCGATGCGCATGCCCTGCTCAATGACCCCAGCCCCGGCCCGGCCGCAGAGCGCCTGATGAACCAGTTGCTCGCCCTGATGGCCGGAGCCTCTCCGGCGGAGAGCGAGGCCTTGCTGGAGAACTTCGCCCGCCATGCCCTCCCGGTGGACGCGGACCCCGAGGCCGTCGCCCGCCTGGACGATGCCCTCGCCGATGTGATGCTCCGGATTGACCGACCGACTGAGGCAATGCTGCAGGAATCCCCCCCGCCCTTCCCGGCCGAACGCGCAACCCATTTCGTGGCGGCTGGGATTCTCACCCCCCAGGAGAAGCTTGTCGCCACCACCAGGGTGGTCCACTCGCTGATGCAGGACCGGACGCTCCTCGGGCCGCAGGACCTGGTGCGGGGCTTCGTCTCACCCACCATGACCGGCCTCAAGGAGGACGCCCGACGCTGCCTGGTCCGGACCCTGTCGCCTCGTTCGATCCAGGAGCGGGCCAACGCCTTCCTGACGCACTGCCTCCTTCTCTACGGCGGCTTGCTCGACGGTATCGATGTGACCGAGGCGACGTCTCAGATCCTGCGGCAGTGGATTGGCGGCATCCCGCCCCGGCGCACCTCGATGCTGTTCAAAGACTCGCTGCTGACCTATCGCGGCCGAGGGGACCACCTGCTGATCACGGCCCACTCCCAGGGTACCCTGATTGCCCGCGAGGCCATCGAAGAACTGCTCCGCCTGGGCTTTTACAAGGGGAACAGCGACTCGACCTGCGTCGCGACGGTAGCCATGGCCGGACCGGTCAGCGGCAACTGGGCGATCCCACCCGACCAGGTGGAGGAGTTCGCCACCGATGGTGACCTGGTTGCGGCCTTCGGTGGCAGCACGGCCCGCCGCATCCCGACCGCGCTGACCCGGGAGCGGGACTCCGTGATCGCCGCCCTCCCGCCTTCGGCCAAGGGGCTGCGGCTGGGGGTGGCGCTGGCCTATGCAATTCGGCTCCACGACCTGCAGGAGGTGTATCTGGGCGAGGCCCCGCCCCGGAACCACCTGTTCGCCTCCCTGACCAAGCTGCGCCGGGAGTGCGAAGTCGGCACCCTGGTGACCAGCGTCGGGGGCGGCCATCCCAGCCTGATCCGCGGTGAGGAACTCGCCCTCGCGTTGTATCTCATCCCCTGGAACCACAACGGCCGACGGCTCTACGGACGGCCGGTCCAACTGCTGGAAGCATCATCGCCGACCCTGACCTTACTGAACCCGTACACCATCCGCGCCAGCGCCACGGGTGAGGGCCAGGTCATGGCGCAGGTCCGCAATGTCCGGTCAACCATCGGTGTCACCGTCACGCCACCACCCGTCCTGGGACTCACCGGTGGCTGGGGTGGGTACTGGCGCCTCCAGGCCCCGAATATCGGTGGCACCTTCTCGGTGGCACTCCAGGAGGCGGGTGAGGTCAATCGGAACGGCCAGGCCTTGGTGGGCGGCAGTGTGAGCTACACGCACCCGCATGGGTCCTACACCGTCCCGGTGGTCGACGGCCTGGTGCGCAATGGGGTGAACGGGCCCCAACTGGTGTTCCGGATGGCCACCCCGGAGTTCGGGGACATCTACAGCTACGCCGTGGTCACGCTGGACCTGATTGGGACCACACTCAATGGCGGGATGATGCTCCACTTCGGCGGCGGCGGCTTCCGGGAGAGCCGAATCCTCACGCTCGACCGGTCGCCCTGACCACCCCCATGCCCTCGGCGCGACTCGAACGCGCGACCCCCAGTTTAGGAAACCGGTGCTCTATCCAGCTGAGCTACGAAGGCAACCGCACCTGACAATCTACATCAGCCCCTGCCCCGGCCCCACGGGGTGGGGCTGAGGCCCCGGAAATCGGCCCGAATGCCAGTTGAGAATGACCTGGATGGCAACCGGAGCCCGTCCGAGAATCTACTTCACCACAGGCGGCCCAAGCTACAGCAAATCAACAAGTTACCGTAGATGAGAATGACATCAGGCAACTTCCTTGTTGCGGCTGAGCTTGGCCTTGACCATCTCGATCACGATGGGCAGCACCGACACCCCGATGATCCCGAAGATGACCAGTTCGAAGTTCTTCTTGACGAACTCGATGTTGCCGAAGAAGTACCCTGCCCCGACCAGCAGCACGACCCAGATCACCGCGCCGGACACATTGTACAGAATGAAACGGCCGTAGTTCATCTCGCCGACCCCGGCCACGAACGGGGCGAAGGTCCGCACGATCGGGACGAACCGCGCCATGATGATGGTCTTGCCACCATGGCGGGCATAGAAGCCCCGGGTCCGATCCAGGTACTCGCGCTTCAGGAAGCGGTACTCGCCCGAGAAGGCCCGCTCGCCGATCCGGCTCCCGATCCAGTAGTTGACCGTGTCCCCGGCGATGGCCGCCACGATCAGCAGGGCCCCCAGCAGGATGGGATCGAAGGCTCCGATGGCGGCAAAGGCGCCGGCCGCGAACAGGAGCGAATCTCCGGGCAGCAGCGGGAAGATGACCAGGCCGGTCTCGCAGAAAATGATCGTGAACAGGATGACATAGGTCCAGGTCCCGTACTGCTTGATCAGTTCTGCCAGGTGCGTGTCCAGGTGCAGAAAGATGTCGACGAAGTTCTTGAGTGTCTGCATTCAACCCTGCGGGGCAAAGCCGAACTCCCCCAGCAGGGGGACGAATCGGACGTCATGAACGGGAACGGCTTCAAACCCGTCCCCAGAGAGATCCCGGGTGACCAGCGTCAAGGTCTGGCTCTCCAGGGTACCGACCGGGATGACCAGCCGCCCGCCGGGGACGAGCTGCTCCACCAGGGGCGTGGGAATATCGGGGGACGCAGCCGCCACGATCATCGCATCGAAAGGTGCCATGCTGCGCCACCCCATGGTGCCGTCCCCGTGGAGGACGGTCACATTGGCGTAGCCGAGCTGTCGCAGCCGCTCGTGGGCCTGGCGAGCCAGATCGGGCATCCGCTCAATGGAAAACACCTGGTCCACCAGCATGGCCAGCAGGGCGGTCTGGTAGCCCGACCCGGTGCCGATCTCCAGCACCCGTTCACGGCCGTGCAGTTGCAGCAGTTCGCAGGAGCGCACCTGCACCCAGGGCTGCGAGATGGTCTGTCCGCCGCCAATCGGCAGCGCCGCGTCCTCGTAGGCCTGGTGCCGCAGCGTCTCGGGGACAAACAGGTGTCTCGGCACCGTAGCAACCGCGCGCAGGACCGCCATGTCGTGGATGCCCTTGCCCTGGAGGCTCTCGACGAGTTGGGACCGGTACCCGGCGAAGCCGTCTGTCACAGCGCATCACCCAGACGCCAGTCCCGCACCGTGTCCAGGAGGTGGTGATTGGTCAGGTCGAGCTGGAGCGGGGTGACCGAGATGTACCCGGCAGCAACCGCCGCCTGGTCCGTCCCCTCCGGTTCAGCCCAGGTGACCTGACCACCGCCAATCCAGTAGACGTCGCGTCCCCAGGGGTCCTGCTGGGGGGTGACCGCTGCGGTGAACACCCGCGAGCCGAGCGGTGCCACGTGCAGTCCCCGCACCTCATCGGCGGGTACCGGAGGCAGATTGATCGACAGCAGGGTCGAGCGGGGAAAATCCTTGAGCGACGTGATGTACTGCACCAGCGAGGTAACCACCCCCAGGTAATCGGGGAGCAAGTCGTCCCGACGCGAGGCAAAGGAGAGGGCGACGCCGGGGATCCCCAGGACCACCGCCTCCATGGCAGCGGACACGGTGCCCGAGTAGAGCACATCCTCCCCCAGGTTGGGGCCGTGGTTGATGCCGCTGAACACAAAATCGGGGCGTGTCGGCATCAGGGCATCGACGCCGAGCAGCACGCAGTCGGTTGGGGTCCCGTCGACCTGCCAACTCCCGTCCGGACGGCGCACGGGTCGCAGCGGTCGCCCCAGCGTGAGGGCGTGGGACTGGGCGCTCTGCTCCCGGTCCGGTGCCACCACTGTCACTTCACCCACTGCGGCACACGCCTCGGCCAGTACCTGCAGGCCGGGCGAGAGAATCCCGTCGTCATTGGTTACCAGAATCTGCATGGCCGGGAAGATAGCGCGGTTGCCCGGGGAACCGGTGTCGGCGCCACCAGTTGACTCTGCCGCACTTTCCCGGGATGCTTCCCTCCAGCATGTGGCGCCGCCTTCTCCCCCTGATCGCCGGACTCCTCGGAGCCGGCGTCCTGACCCTGATGATCCGTCAGACCGGTCTCGAGCCGCTGCGGGTGGTGATCACCACCAACGGCTGGATCCTGTTCGGCCTGGTGGCCATCTGGGGCGGCACCTACCTCTTCAACGCGCGCGCCTGGCAGTTGCTGGTACCGGATCGCCCGGCCACGTTCACGCTGCCGCGGGCCTTGGTGCTGACGGTCACCTCCTTCGGGATCAACTTCCTCACCCCGCTGATGTCGATGGGCGGCGAACCGATCAAGGTGGCCGGTGCCATGCGCTGGCTCTCACGCGACCAGGCCGCCGGATCGGTCATCGGCTTCCGGCTGCTCCACTCCCTGGCCCATGCCCTGGTATTCATCGTCGCCGCGGTCCCCGTCCTGCTGCTGCTCCCGCGCACCCCGGTTGTGATCGGCACCACGCTGTTCGTAGCGGCCGCCATGTCGGGTATCGTGCTGCTGCTGCTCTCGGGCCACCAGGAAGGCTTCTTCGTCCGCACGGTCCGCGGCCTCGGGCGCTGGCGACCGACCCGCCTGCTCGCCGCGCGGCTCTGGCGCCATCGCCGCCTGTTCCACGGCCTTGATCACCAGATGACGGCGATCCGCCGCGAGTCGCCCCGTCAGTTCCGTCAGGCCCTCCTTGTGGAAACTCTCGGTCGGCTCTTCTCGACCCTGGAATTCCCCCTGATGCTCTACGCGGTCGGACTCCCCATCGATCTCTGGCAGGGGTTCGTGATTGCCAATGTGTCATCCCTGATCACGGTGATCTTCTTCTTCGTGCCCTTCGAGATGGGCACCAAGGAGGGAGGCATCTATCTGGTGATGAGTCTGCTCGGGCACGACCCGGTGACCGCGACGTCGGCCGCGCTGTTGAGTCGCGTCCGGGAGATTGCCTGGGGTGGGATTTCGCTGATCTGTCTGGCCGCGCTGGATCTGCGTCGCACAACGGGGGCGGTCGAGTCGACCTGAGGCCCGACGGCGGTCAGTCGTCGAAGGGGGGATCCTCGCGGACGGCCGGCTCGCGCCCGTCCAGGATGGCCAGCACGTCGTCCAGGGACCGGGCCAGCTCCTGCACCAGCTCGTAGCGCATGGCGGCCCGTGCCGTGCCGCGCATCGCACCCGTGCGACGGAAGTGGTCGAGCTGCTGCCGGGCACCCTCGATGGTGTACTTCTCCGTGTAGAGCAGGTGCTTGACCAACAGGACCAGTTCCACTTCACGCGCTTTGTAGACGCGGTTCCCCGACCGGTTCTTCGCCGGGTTGAGAAAGCGGAACTGACTCTCCCAGTAACGCAGCACATGCGGCTTGAGATCGGTGAGGGCACAGACATCGCCGATCGAGAAGAACTGCTGCGTCGGATGCGGAAGCGGCAGACCGGTCACGGATCGTGCTCCGCGCGAAGGGACCGGTCCATCAGAATCGCCAGGCTCTCCCGGGGAGTGCTGTCGCCGGCGAGGACGGCCGCGATCTGACCCAGGATCGGCAGATCGACCTGCAGCCGCTCGGCGATGCGCACCGCTGCGAAGGCGGCGTTGACACCTTCCGCCACATTGCGATGGGTGGCGCGGTACTCCGCCAGACTGACGCCCTGCGCCAGCAGGATGCCCAGTTGCCGGTTCCGCGAGAGGCCTCCCGTGCAGGTGAGGACCAGGTCGCCCATCCCGGCCAGGCCACTGAAGGTTTCCTGCTTGGCCCCCATGGCCAGCCCCAGCCGGGCGATCTCGGCGAGGCTGCGGGTGAGCAGTGCCGCCAGGGGATTGTGTCCCAGCCCCAGTCCCTCCAGCATCCCCGCCCCGATCGCGACGGAGTTCTTGAGCGAACCCGCCAGTTCGACCCCGATGACATCGGTCCCGGTATAGACGCGGAAGGTCGGGGACGAGAAGAGCTGCTGTGTGCGGAGCGCGGCGGCCGGGTCCTCGGAGGCCGCCACGACGGCCGTGGGCTGCTGCTGATGCACTTCGTGCGCGAAAGACGGCCCTGAGAGCGCCACGAAGGTTGCCTGGGGCAACACCTCGTGGGCGATGTCGCACATCATGGCCAGCGTGTCCGTCTCGACTCCCTTCGAGGCACAGACCAACAGCGTCCCCGGGAGGACCAGCGGGGCAATCCGCTGCCACACCTGGCGGGTCGCATGACTGGGAGTGACGGAGCAGATGACCTGGGCTCCGGCGACCACCCTGGGCAGATCGTGGTCAGCCCGCAAACGGTGGTCGAGCGGATGGCCGTCGAAGTAGAGCCGGTTGACCCGGTCCGCGGTAATGTCGGCCGCGACCTCGGGCTCGTGGGACCACAGGGTCACCGGGTGCCCGTTTCGGGCCAGCAGATCGGCCAGGGCGGTTCCCCAGGCCCCGGCCCCGATCACGGCCAGAGAACTCACATCCCGTCTCCCCTGCCGCCCGCCTCCGCCCGGCGCCAGCGCCCGAAGCGGCTTTCCGTACCGGCCAGCAGCCGCCGGATATTGGCGCGATGCATCCAGATGACCAAGGCCGCCAGCACTGCGAGCCAGACCACCACACTGCGTCGACTCGGATAGGTGAGCCAGACGGAGGGCGGCAGCACCATGGCAGCCAGAATACTGGCCAGCGAGACGTACCCGCTCCACCGGGTCACCAGCGCCCAGATCACCAAGCAGGCGACGAAGGCCCCGGGCGCGAGGCCCAGCACGACGCCGCTGCCGGTCGCCACACCCTTTCCGCCACGGAACCCGGTGAACACCGAGAAGACATGGCCGAGCACCGCCACCAGCCCGAGCAGGAAGGAACCACGGTAGCCCAGACCGGCGAGCTGACCGAACACGGCCACCGGCACCACACCCTTGGCGGTATCGAACAGCCAGACGGGGAGCGCGTACTTCCAGCCGAGTTGGCGGAACAGATTCGTCGCGCCGAGGTTGCGGCTGCCGACGGTGCGGAGATCGATCCCGGCGGCGAGCTTCGCCACGATCTGGGAGGTCGGGATGGCACCGAGCATGTAGGAGGCCAGGACGGCTTCAGTCAACGTCATGAGGATCGGATCCCCCCTCGTCGATTGAGGCGCAGACGCACCGGCACGCCACTGAAACCCCAGGCCCGCCGGAATCCGCGCAGGAGGTAGCGTTGATAGGCGACCGGGATGTCGTCCGGTCGGTTGGTGACAATGGCGATCTCGGGCGGCTCGATCCCGATCTGCGAGGCATACAGCAGCTTGACCTCGTCGCCGGCCTTCTGGGGCGGTGCGGCGCGCTCCAGCAGCTCGCGCAGCACCCGGTTCATGTCGGCCGTGGTCACCCGGGAGGCCCGGGCGTCGGCGACTTCCACCACCAGATCAAGCGCCTTGCGCACCCGCTGGCCCGTCAGGGCGGAGCCGAACAGGAAGGGCACGTCTTCGAGGAACGGGGCCTTCCGGGTGATGTCCGTCTGGAAATCGCGGGCGGAGTTGGTGTCCTTCTCGGGGAAGATGTCCCACTTGTTCACCACGATCACCAGTCCGCAGCCGCCCTCCCAGGCGCGGGTCGCGATCCGCAGGTCCTGGTTGTGGAGCCCGCGTTCGGCGTCGATGACCAGGAGGCAGACGTCGGCCCGCTCGATGGCCCGCTCGGTCCGGAGCATCGAGTAGAACTCGAGGTCCTCCTCGACCTTGGCGCGACGGCGGAGTCCGGCGGTATCGATCAGGGTGATCGGGCGGCCATGGTAGGTCATATGCGAGTCGATGGCATCGCGGGTGGTGCCGGCCACCGGGGTCACCACGAGGCGCTCCTCACCCAACAGGCGATTGACCAGCGACGACTTCCCGGCATTCGGGCGGCCGATCACGGCGACCCGAACGGTGCCCTCTTCCTCGACCTCCTCGGCCGGCTCGAACCGGGCCACAATCTCGTCGAGCAGGTCGCCGGTCCCCTTGCCCGTGGTGGCGGACACCGGCCACGGCTCACCCAGGCCCAGGGCAAAAAAGCCGAACCGGGCGTCGTGAGCGGCGAGTTCGTCGAGCTTGTTGACCGCCAGCAGAATCTCGCGTCCAGAGCCGCGCAGCCGCCGGGCGATTTCGTGGTCGATCGGGTTCAGCCCGTCCTTGCCGTCTACCAGCAGGAGCACCACGTCCGCCTCGGCGACAGCAACCTCGACCTGGGCGCGGATCGCCTTGTCCATGGTCTCTTCGGAGTCGGGAACCAGTCCGCCGGTATCGACCAGCCAGAAGTCCCGCCCGTTCCAGGTGGCGTCGCCGAAATGACGGTCGCGCGTGGTCCCCGCGTGAGCGGACACGATGGCGTCCCGCCCACCAACCAGCCGGTTGAAGAGCGTGGACTTTCCCGTGTTCGGCCGCCCAACCAGGGCAACAGTTGGCTTGCTCATGCGCTCCCGCCACGTCGTCGGACTGACCGGGCGGCACGGCGCCGACCCGGGGTAATCCACCGAAGAATATGGCCGTATCTCAGTGTTTTTTCAAGGCTTAGCGACGCCACCTCAAGCGACTTCGCGCAGGGTGAGACGGTGGAGATGACCACAAAAAGCCCCCGGCCAGCGGCGCTGACCGGGGGGAAGCGGGCGACGGGGTTCGAACCCGCGACCCTCAGCTTGGGAAGCTGATGCTCTACCAACTGAGCTACACCCGCAACTGGGCCCCAACTTATCGCCGTCGGGTCCCGGCGGCAACCGGGGCCCGACGGCGAAGCTGGAGATCAGCCCTGCTTCTCGGTGTAACGGAAGTCGACGATGCCCTTCCCCTTCACCTCGACCTCAAGCTCCTTCTGTTCCCCATCCGCAACCGTGCCGACCACCAGGTCCTTGGCGATCACGACCGCGCCCTTGCTGTCGAGGAACTCCACCACCACGGTGACACTGCGCCCGGGCAGGTTGCGTCCGCTCTCATCGGTGGCCTGACGGCCGATGGCCACGCCCGTCACCCGGGCGCCGTCCTTGTTCGGTTCGATCGGGTCAAGCTTGAGCGACACCGGCAGAGCCGCCCAGACGATGGCCGCCTTGCCGAGGCCCTCGGTGTCACCCGACTCCTTGAGGGCGACCATCCGGAGCCGATGGAGATCTTCTCCAAGCGGTTCCGCCGCCAGTTCCTTCTCGGCCCCGGCCAGCATCTTCGGGTAGTCCTTCAGGGCGAAGAAGGTGTTGACCAGGTTGTAGTGGATATCCCGACGCCACGACTCCTTGGCCAGGGCCTTCTGGAACGAGTTCGCGGCCTTGAGGAAATCCTCCGCCTCGAAGGCCTCAATGCCCATCCGGGTCAGATCGTTGACCGAGATCGACCCATCCGCCTCCGCCTGAGCCAGCAGCTTCTGCTCGATCTGCTTGGCTTCCGCGAGGTTCTTGGGGTCCTTGCTCCGCATCAGGATGGAGTACAGGGTCCGCTCGGCGTCCTCGCTCTTGTCCAGGGCCGTCAGCTTGCGGGCCGCGGCGATGGCGGACTCCTCGTTGCCCAGCTTCAGGTACAGCATGGCCATGTTGAAGGTGGCCGAGTTCAGCTCATTCGAGTATTTGGCCTGTCCGCCCGCCAGATCAGCGGCCATCTGGTAGTACTTGAGGGCACTGTCCGGCTGCGCGTCCTGGAAGGCAATCGCCATGTTGTACGGCACACTCGGCGAGGCATCGGACATCCGCTGCACCACACGGAAGGCTTCGATGGCTTCGTCGTTCTTGCCGACCTTCAACAGTTCGACAGCCGGCTGGATGAGCGCGCCGAAGGCGATGTTCCGGTAGCTCTTCAGCTCCTCGCCGCACTCCGGGAGCAGAGTCTCAGTCCGTGTCAGGGCGGTGTCGGCCCCGGTGACGTCCCCCTGCTGGAGGTACGTCCGGGAGAGCCAGTACCAGGCCGCCCCGTTCTGGTCCTGACCCATCTCGGTGATGGCCTGCTTGGTCACCTCGTTGGCCTTGGCCAACTGCTGGTCGCGCCGGCTATCATCCTTCTGGTCGAAGGCGCTCTTGTAGTAGGTCGCGGCACTCGAGACCAGGTAGTGCCCACCGCCCTTGAGGCTGCACTTGGGCTGGTTGTACCGGAGACCCATGCTTGAGATCAGGGCCTTGTTGGGATTCGCGGGCTGGTACTGGGCCGCGAGCGGAGCCGCAGCGACAAGCGTGGCAGCGGCGATCATCCAGTGCTGTTTCATCGTACTACTCCTTCACAGGTGCCTGATGAGCAGGCCCGCCGACATGGCGAGACCTGCCATGGTCCCCACGGGCCTCTGCAGAGACCCCCTGCTCCCCCTCAGCGTCACACCGGACCGGGGGCTGACCTAAATATCGGCAGGTGGGGCCCTGTGGGCAATCACCCCGCCCAGGATTCGCGGATCCCCCCCCTACCCAGTTGCCAACCACGACCAGGGCCATTCGCGTCCATTCGCGTCCATTCGCGTTCATTCGCGTTCATTCGCGGATCCCCCCCTACCCAGTTGCCAACCACGACCAGGGCCATTCGCGGCCATTCGCGTTCATTCGCGGTCATTCGCGGCCCCCCCGCACCGCCTGGTGGACCCGCTCGGCCAGCGTAGTCGAGAACCCCGGCAGGGCCGCGATCTCGGCGACCGAAGCCGCCTGCACACCCCCCAGGGACCCGAAGGCTGCCAGCAGTTGCCGCCGCCGCGACTCCCCGACTCCAGGAATGGTCAGCAGCGTCGACGTGATGGTACGCGCAGCACGCCGTTGGCGGTTGTATCCCAGGCCGAACCGGTGCGCCTCGTCCCGGGCCCGCTGCAGCAGCCGGAGTTCCGGGGACCGCCGTGACAGACGCAGCGGCAGCGACTCCCCCGGCAGGAAGACCTCCTCGTCCCGCTTGGCCAGGGAGATGAGGGGCACATCCACCGACAGCTCCGCCAACGCCTCCCCCGCCGAGGCCAGTTGCCCCTTGCCACCATCCACGACGATCAGGTCCGGCAGCGGTGCGGCCTCCTCCAGGCACCGCCGCAGGTAGCGGGTCAGCACCTCACGGATGGCGGCAAAGTCGTCCTGCCGGGCGCCCTCACTGATTTTGAACTTGCGATAGCCACTCTTCTTCGGCCGCCCGCCCTCGAACAACACCAGCGAGCCGACGGTATCCCGCCCCTGGTTGGTGGAAATGTCCACGCAGATGAACCGGCGCGGCACCGTGGTCATCCCCAGCGCGCGCCCCAGCGCATAGACGGGATCCTCCACCCGCTCCTCGACCACGAACCGTTCGAGCTGGAGGCTCTCGAGCAGATGTCTCGCGTTCTGGTCGGCCAGTGCCAGCCAGCGCGCGGCAATGCCCCGCTGCGGCACGTGCAGTTGCGCCCCACCGAGTGCCTCGGCCACTTCGTCAGGATCCTCCGGTGGGAAAGGCAGCACCAGGCGATCGACCCGGCCATCGAGGGTGCGGTACCACTGCAACAGCGCCGCGGTCAGGATCCGCTCGTCCGGTGCCTCCTCCACCTGCTCCGCAAATCGGTGCTCGCGACCGATCACCCTGCCGTCCCGCACCCGCATCAGCGCGACGGCAGCATGGTCACCATCGCGGGCATAGCCGACGACATCGGCCCGGCCCGTACCAATCACTTCGACCGTGGTCGGCGTCTCGACCTGCTCCAGCCACCGCAGCGTATCCCGGAGATCGCGGGCGCGCTCGAAGTCCTCGCGACCGCTGGCCTCAAGCATCATGGCCCGGATCCGGGTCCGCAGGTCGACCGTCCGCCCCTCCAGGAATCCCACCACCTCGGCGATCATGGCCTGATAGGATACCGCACTCTCGGCACCGACGCAGGGCGCCCGGCAGCGGCCGATATGGAAATCCAGACAGGGGCGCTCGCGACGCACCCGCGGCAGATCGTCCCGGCAGGACCGCACCGTGAACATCCGCCGCACCAGGGCCAGCAGACGGTGCATTTCGCCGACATCGGTAAAGGGGCCGAAGTAGCGGGCATCGGGCAGATCCCGACGACGCGTGGCGAAGATCCGGGGAAAGGACTCGTCCGTGACCACAATCCAGGGGTAGGTCTTGTCGTCCTTCAGCAGCACGTTGAAGCGCGGCTGGTACTCCTTGATCAGGTTGTTCTCCAGCAGCAGCGCTTCGGCCTCGCTGGTCACCACGATGGTCTCGATGCCGGCGATTTCGCGCCGCAACATCGCCCCTTTGGCTGAGCCCGCCGCCTCGGGCACCAGATACGACCGGACCCGGCTCCGGAGCTGCCGGGCCTTGCCGACGTACAGGATCGCCCCCTTGGCGTCCATCCAAAGGTAGACCCCGGGCCCATCCGGCAGGTCCTCGACAGTCTGACGCAGCGGGTGGTCGGTCACCGCTTCTGGCGGAGTCGGCGGCGCAGGCGTCCGGTCAGCACCGCCGCCTCCGGCACATCACACCAGGTGGTGATGGCCAGGTAGGTGACGGCGTTGGCACCCACGGCCAGTACCGCAAGCAGCAGGGGCGGCCAGTCCGTCCCCAGCAGCCGGACCACCGTCCCGACGACCCCTGCGGCGAGTGCGGCTCCCCAGAGCTGCCCAAGGGCCAGCCGGGGTAGATCGAAGGTTCCCAGGCGGGCCCGCAAGCCTCGACGCAACAGGAAGAACTCCAACCACCCGGCGATCCCTGCCGACGCCGTAAGCGCCGCAGCGGCCAGCGGGGCTTCCAGTCCGAGCATGCCATGCGTCACGCGGACAGCGGAGATCCCCAGTGCCGCTCCGAACAGGACACGGATGAGCGCGTAGCGCAGCGGCGTGCGGGTGTCGTGCAAGGCATAGAACGTCGAGGCATACAGTCGGGCCAGTGTGGCGGCCAGCAGGCCGATCGACGAACCGGCCAGGACAAACCAGACAAAGCGCGAGTCGTCGGCAGTGAATCGCCCGCCTTCCAGCAGCGCCGCGGCGATGACACCACCCAATGTCAGGAAGCCCATGGCCGACGGGATGATGTAGTACGAGAGCCGTTGGGTGGCGGCACTCAGACGTACTCGAAGCGCTTGGGCAATCTGGTCCGTGGTGCCGCCGAGCCGGGACATCTCGGGCAGCTCGGCCGCCGAGATGGCCATCCCGAACAGCGACACGGGGAGCGTGTAGAGGATCTGGGCATTGGTGATGGCGATGGCTGCTCCGGTGGGCAACCAGGTGGCAATGCGCAGATCGATGAAGCCGGCGATCTGATTGGCACCCCGCGCAATGATGTTGGGCACCACCGCCCGGAGGACGTCGGGCACGCCGGCAACCCCACGCCACCAGATCGGTCGGATGCCCTGACTCACTCTCACCACCGTGGGCCAGAGCACCAGCACCTGGATCAGACTGCCGACCACGGAGCCCCAGGCCGCGTAGATCACCAGTTGCGACGGCAGGGCACCGACCCCACCACTGAGAACCGCCACCACAATGGTGGCATTCCAGAACATGGGCGAGGCGTAGGCGAGCAGAAAGCGCCGGTGCGAATTGAGCACCCCGAGGCTCCAGGCGGACAGCGCCAGGAGTCCGGCCCCGGGAAAGAGGATGCGAACCAGTTGCTCGGTCAGTTGCCGTTTGGCGGGGGACCATTCCTGCGAGATGAGCAGTGCGGTCAACCACGGCGCGGCGAATTGTCCCAGCAGCACCATCACCGCCAGCAGCAGTGCCAGGATGGACAGCAGGGCCCCCGCCAACCGCTTGGCGTCCTCCTCCTTCCCCTCGGCCAGAAGCCGGGCGTACCGCGGAATGAATGCCGCGGAGAGCACGCCCTCGCCGAAGAGATTTTGCAGCATGTTGGGGATCCGGACCCCGGCAGCCCATGCGTCCGCCTCATCCCCCTGGCCGAGGGCGTAGGCGAGCACTTTCATGCGGAGCAGCCCGGAGAGGCGGCTCAGCAGAATCCCGAAGGAAACCAGTGCCGCGTGCCGGCGACTCACCTACTCGCTCGCGGGCGGGAGTCGGGTGTCGGGTCGGCTGTCGCGCAGCAGCGACTGCATGAACTCCTGCCCGTCACGGAGGTGCTCGATCTCCCGACGGAGCGTGTCGATCTCCTCTTCGAGCTGAGCGATCCGCGAGGCCTCGCCACCACCGGACAGGACCTGCGGACGCTCAAGCCGGGACGCCAGCGCGCGCCCGATGGGCCCGTCGATCACCAGGCCGATCAGTGGGATACAGAGCGCCAGCGCAATAACCAGCCATATGAAGGCCATCTGCGAGTCTACTCCCCTGCCGGAATCGGGTCAACCGCATCGGCCGCCCAGCGGGTTGCCGAGGTCAGGCCCTGGTCCAGCCAGGCCACCCCGTAGCGCCCCCACCACGCCGCACCGGTGATGCTGCGTTCCTGTGGCCCTCCCTCCGGGCGGAGCCACTGGAGGGCCCGGTGGTACTGCGCCAGCCGGGTATCCTGTCGTCGCCCCAGGTGCCCCTGGAAGCGTACGTCGAGGCCCTCGACCAACCGGGCCAGATGGCGGGTCCTCCCCTGCACCGCGCGAACCAGCCCCGCGTCCAGCGCTGCCGCCGAGTCGGTCAACGCGGTGGCCGTCGCAGCGATCTGCCCCTGCAATGCGGCCAGGGCCGCCGTCACGGCCTCGGGCATCTCTTCCTGCCGGAGGCGGCGGGCGAGGGTGCCGTCATCGGCCAGCAGCGCCTCCCGGGCCACGCCCAACTGCCCGAGAATCCGGTCGACCCAGGGCTCAACCATCGTCGCACCCCAGCGCGGCACCGGGCGCTGTCTCGGTACATCCAGGGCGTCATAGAGCAGTGCGGCCTGGCGGGTGAGGTAGCGGAACTCCCCTGGCCCAGCCACATATGCCACGGTGGGAAGCAGCGCGCTCTCCACCACGGGGCGGAGCAGCACATTGGCTGAGAACCGTTCCGGTGTCCGCTCGAGGAGGGTCTCCAGCGCAGCGAAGGTGAAGGTCTCACCACTCCGTCGGGCACGGAACCCTGCGCCGTGGCGCACCAGCCGCTCCCGTCCGGCTGCGGTGGTCAGGAAGACCAGACTGGCCCCGTCCCCTGCGGCAATACCGGTTCCCGGGTGCTCGACCGTGGCCAGGAGGGCGTCGAGTTCGTCACTGCGCCGCAGCGCCTCGCGCAGCAGCGGTGCCTGCGCCTGCTTGAACGCTGCCGTGGTCGGATCAATGCAGCGGACGCCAACCCGGGTCAGCAACTCCGCCAGCGCGCCGCGGAAGGCCTCGTGGACGCTGGTACCGGGGCGATAGTGCTGCCGCAGCCAGTGCATGGCCTCCTCGCGCGCGGGACCGAGCGGCAGCGCGGCCTCCAGCGCCGCCACGCCATCGAGTATCTCGGTCGGCAGCGGCGTGGCGGACATGGGATGCTGGGGAGCATCGGAACGACGCGGCGGCAGCGCCCAGTGGACCGGCGCGCCGCGCAGATCGGGCCAGGCGGCAGCGGAGGCTTCGGTAAAGTCGTGATCGTCTCCGGCCAACCAGTAGAGCGCCTGAACCGGTCGCCCCCATGCTGCAGCCAGTCGCTTGGCAACCGCGGCGGCAGCCAGTGCCTTGTGGACGGTGTAGGCCGGGCCGGTGAACAGACCGGGCTGCTGCCCCGTCGTCACCACCAGTGCGTCGGGCCCGGCCGGATGCGGTACCGTCGCGGCGTTCGCCCCGACCAGCGGCACCAGCGCCGAATCCAACTGCGGCAACCACCCCCCTGGACGGGCAGCAATCCGGGTCGGGGCGACCTCGGGGGAGTGGCCGATCAGGTCCATCAACTGGACCAGCGGCGACATCGCCTCGTCGAGCAACGCATGATCACCCCTTATGGTACGGTGTGCCGCGAAGGATGGTCGACGCGCGGTACAACTGCTCCGCGACAACCACCCGTGCCAGTTCATGCGGCAGCGTCTGACGCCCGAGCGACCACCGGGTCTCGGCACGTTCGCGGACAGCGTCCGAAACGCCGACGGCGCCGCCAATCACGACCACGTGAGGGCGGGCCGCCAGCCGCCACCGGTCGAGCTGGGACGCGAGGTCCTCACTGGACCAGTTCACTCCGGTCACGTCGAGCAGCGTGACCCCGCATCCGGTGGGGAGGGCCGCCAGCAGCGCCTCCCCTTCCGCCCGCTGCTGCAGGGCCACACTGCCGGCCCGGCCCGCCTCGCGGGTTTCGATCTCCCGGATCGCCTGAAAGCTGCGCAGGCGACCCAGGTAGTCGTCACACAGATCCCGGCAGGCCGGCCGCAGTCGGCCAACGGCCGCCAGGATCAGTTCCATCAGGCATAGAGTCCGCGCATCCGGTGCATCGCGGCCACTCGCTCGATCGAGAGCATGTACGCGCCGGTCCGCATGCTGACCTGATGCTTCTCGGCCATCCCCGAGACTTCGTCGAACGCCTTGACCATGATCTTCTCGAGACGCTCGTTCACCGTCTCCTCGTCCCAGAAGTACCCACCCCGGTCCTGCACCCACTCGAAGTAGGACACGGTCACCCCGCCGGCGTTGGCCAGAATGTCGGGGATGACGTAGATCTTCTTCTTCTCGAGAATGGCGTCAGCCTTGGCGGTCGTGGGCCCATTGGCCCCTTCGCAGATGATCCGCGCCTTGATCTTGTCGGCATTCCGGCTGGTGATGACATTCTCCATCGCCGCCGGCAGCAGGACGTCGACCTTGAGCTGGAGCAGTTCTTCGTTGGTGACGTGCTTGCCCTTGGGATAGTCTTCCAGGAAGCGGTGATCCTTCACCCAGGCGATGCAGTCCGCCACGTCGAGGCCCTTGGGATCGTAGATGCCACCGGACTTGTCCGACACCGCCACGACCTTCATCCCCTCGGCGTGCATCAGCCGGGCCGCCGTGGCGCCCACATTGCCGAAGCCCTGTACCGCCACCGTGGCCCCGACCACCGGAATGCCCATGCGTTCCAGCGCGCAGCGGGTCACCACCAGGCAGCCGCGACCGGTCGCATCGCGCCGTCCCAGCGAACCGCCCATTTCGACCGGCTTGCCGGTCACGACCGCGGTCACGGTGTGACCCTTGTGCATGGAGTAGGTATCCATGATCCAGGCCATCACGCGCTCGTTGGTGTTCACATCGGGCGCGGGCACGTCGGAATCGGGTCCCAGCGTTTCGATGATGGCGGAGGTGTAGCGTCGCGTGAGCCGCTCGAGTTCGCCCATGGAGAGCGTCGACGGTTCGCAGATCACGCCGCCCTTCCCGCCGCCGAACGGCAGGTTCACGACGGCGCACTTCCAGGTCATCCAGGCGGCCAGCGCGTTGACCTCGTCCAGGGTGACGTTCATGTCGAAGCGGATGCCGCCCTTGGCCGGTCCACGCGACGTGTTGTGCTGCACGCGGATGCCCTGGAACACCTCGACTTCGCCGTTGTCCCGCAGCACCGGCACCGAGACCAGCACCTGCTTCTCGGGGGAGCGCAGCACCTTGTAGATGCCGGGTTCGAGGTTGAGGCGTTTGGCGGCGTCGTCGAACCGCGCCATCATGGCTTCGAACGGATTTTCCTCAGCGGTAAAGCGGCGATCGCGGTCGGGCTTGATCAGCGGATTACTCGGAGGCTTGCGTTTGGGGCTCGGCAATCTGGGTTCCTCGTCGTTCACTGGGTTGGTGACTGGGACCGGGGTCCAGGACCCACGCGATCCAGCAGATCGCGCAGGGCATCCTCGCCCCGGTCGAATGTGATCCCCAGCCGGGCCACTAGAGGCTCCGGCGCCTGCTCCGGCCAGAGGGGCCGGACCTTGACGGCGTCCTTCGCCGTCATCACTACGAAATCTGCCCTGTTTATCGCGTGGAGCAACCAGGCCACGTCCTCGGGGCCGAAGGCATGATGATCCGGCCAGCTCTCCGCCTGGACCAGCGCCCCGGATCGCTGCAACTGTTTGACGAAGGTGGTCGGGTCGGCAATGGCGCAGGCCGCGATGACCCGCCGTCCGGCCAGCGCTGCGATGGGCTGCACCGCCCCACTGCGCAGTCCCTCCAGATGCGTCAACTGGAGCGCGGCAATGGCCACGGGTCCGCGGACTCGGGCCGCCAGATGGTCCGCCAGGGCCTCCGCCACAGCCAGATCGGCCCGCTTGCGGGTGATGATGAGACCATCGGCCCGTGCCAGTGCGCCTCGGCCCTCCCGCCAGGGGCCGGCCGGCAGTACCCACCGGGCCGTGTGCGCCGTCTCGGCGGAGACCACACAGAGATTGCAGTCGCGCCGGGTATCGAGCCGTTGGTAGGCATCGTCGAGCACCAGGACATCGGCCCCCGCCGCCAGGGCCCGGTGCCCCGCGCGCACCCGGTCGGGATCCGGCTCGACAATGGCCTCCGGCAGATGCTCACGGTGTTCGAGTACTTCATCGCCACCCACACCACGCAGCAGAATGCCGGCCCGCCACCCTTGCGCCGCGTAGTGCGCCGCCACCCATCCGGCGAGCGGTGTCTTGCCTGAGCCACCCACGCTGAGGTTGCCGATGGCCACACTGGGCAGCGGCAGCGGATGCGAGGCGAACAGGCCGACGCGGTAGCCCCAGACCCGAACGCTGCTGACCAGCCACCAGAGCGCCGCGACGGGCAGCAGGGCGACACGGCCGAGCCGGGCGTCGATCCGCCCGCTGGTCCAGAGCCACCGGACCAGCGCGTGGTGATCCCGGCGCCGACTCATCCGGCCCGTTCCAGATCGGCCAACGAAGCCACGCACTGGGCCATGCCCCGCGCAAGACCGGCCGACCCCGGGCCCACATCGAACGGCGAGCCACAGTGAATCTGGACCCGGCTGAAGGGTCGAGGTACCACCAGACGATCCCAGGAGCCCAGACGCCAGGAGGCCGTGGCGCGGGCGTGCAGCGGAACAATCCGCGCGCCCGTGCGCTGCGCCAGTCGGACGATACCCGGCTTCATCTCCCGGCGCGGACCCCGCGGGCCATCGGGTGTCATGGCGACCGGCTGGCCCCGCGCCAGTGAACGCAGCGCGCCGGCAACCGCCTTGGGGCCCCCGCGGGTCGACGAGCCCGGCAACGGCGAATAGCCGAGTCGGGCCGCATAGTCGCCCAGGTAGCGACCCTCCCGGGCCTCACTGACGACAATGGCAATGTCTTCCTGCCGGTGCCACCAGAGCAGTGGCAGGAGCACTTCGTGCCAGAGCAGAAACACCAACGGCCGACCGGCCGCGCGCAGGTCGCGCCACGGCTCACGACCTGGACCGTGCATGCGCCAGGATGAAGCCAGCGCCGTCAGCAGGGGCTCCCCGACCACCCGCACCACCTCCGGCGTGACCGGGAGCCTCATGACGTCAGCATCTCCTCGGCGAGCGCGGCCACCCGCGCACTGGCCCCGGGGCCGCCGAGGCAGGATCGGACTTCGGCCAGACCGGCGAGTTGGGCGCGCCGGATGTCGCTGTCCCGATCGAGCAGTGGCGTCACCGCAGCGACCAGCGCCTCGACAGTCGCATTGCCCTGCAGGAGTTCGGGCACCACGCCGCGGTCTGCGATCAGGTTCGGCAGCGACGCCCAGCGCGCAGTCACCAGACGACGCAGCAACCGCCAGGTGATGGGATTCATCCGATAGGCTACCACCATCGGCACCCCGGCGAGGGCGGCCTCCAGCGTTGTCGTACCGGACTTGGCCAGCACGGCGTCGGCGGCCTCCAGCACCGCGGTCGGCTGATCCCGCACCAGCGTCACCGGCACAGTCCCGGGATACTCCCCCCACGAGGTCGCGGCCACCACCACCTGATCACAGGCTCCCTGCGCCAGCAGTCGTTCGGCCGCGTCCCGGTAGACCGGCCACAACCGTCGGATCTCACCGCGTCGCGACCCCGGGAACACGGCCAGCACGCGCGCCTCCGGCGTCAGGCCCAGCGCGGCCCGCGCCGCCGCCCGATCCGGCGGGACCCGATCGGCCAGCGGATGCCCGACATAGGTGGCCTCCACGCCCTCCCGCTGGAAAAAGGCCGACTCGAACGGCAGGATCACGGCAAGGCGGTCGACCGCCCGCGCCAGCCGGGCGGCCCGTTCACGATGCCAGGCCCAGAGCTGCGGGGCGATGTACCACAGCACCGGGATCTGTTGACGCTTGGCAGCCTCGGCCAGGTAGAAATGGAAGCCGGGATAGTCGACCGGGATGACCAGGTCGTAGCGCCCGTCGCGGAAGTCCTGGCGCAGCGCCCGCAGCAGCCGATAGTGCGCGGGCAGCTTGTCGAGCACTTCGATCAGGCCCATGGCCGACAGGCCCTCGATCGAGTGGCGGATGGCCGCACCAGCCGCCGCCATCCGGGGACCACCCACCGCTTCGATCTCGGCGTCGGGCAGTCGATGACGGAGCGCGGCAATCACGGGGCCGGCGTGCAGGTCCCCGGAGGGTTCCCCGGCCGTGACGAGAATCCGCATGGCTACCGCCCCGGCAACGGGAACGGCGTCTGCCGCACCGCGTCGGTCACCTGCAGCGCCAGCGCCAGGGCCGCCCGTCCCTCAGTGGCGGTGACGATGGTCGCGGGGTCGCCCCGAACCGCCGCCACGAAAGCGGCCAGCTCCAGACCCAGGGCGTCCGCCTCGGGTGCGACCAGCGGCAGCGTCTCGACGATGTCGGCGATGCTGGTCGCACCATTGCCCGGACGCCAGCCGTCCCGCAGGCGCATGAAGGTGCCCTCGCCGGCCGCGAGGTCCAGCGTGAGATAGCCCGACGGTTGGAAGATCCGCAGGCGACGTACCCGCTCCCGCGCCACCCGGGACGACGTCATCGACGCCACGGCACCGGTCGCGAACTCGACCCGGGCGTTGACCATATCGAGGTGCGGAGAGAGCACTGACACGCCGTTGGCGCGCACATCGGTCGCGGCTGCGCCGCCGACCAGATGATTGGCCAGGTCGAGATCGTGGATCATCAGATCGAGCACCACGGCCACATCGGTGCCCCGCGGCTGGAAGGGCGCCAACCGGACGCCTTCGATGAACATCGGCTGTTCGAGCACCTGCTGGGCCGCGCGGACCGCCCGATTGAAGCGCTCCACATGGCCGACGGCGAAGAGCACGCCATGCCGATCCGCCTCGGCCAGCAGTTCGTCGGCCTCCGCCAGGGTGACCGCCAGCGGCTTTTCCATCAGCACGGCGACGCCACGACCGAGACACTCGAGCCCCACGGCCAGATGGTGCGGCGTGGGGACGGCGATCGACACGGCCGAGACATCCGCCAGCAGGGTCGGCAGATCGGTGACACTCCGGCAGCCACAGGCCGCGGCGACCTCGGCTGCCCGCGCGGGATCGGCATCGTACACGCCGACCAGCTCGGCGCCATGCATCTGGGAGAAATGCCGCGCGTGGTGCCGCCCCAGCGCCCCCACGCCGACGACACCCACACGCAGCGGTGCCATCAGGCGGGCACACCCCGGTGCGAATTGGAGACGAAATCCAGGAACCGTCCCACCTCGGGCAGCGGCGGCAACTCGGCGCGGGCCCGTTCCATGGCCTGGCCCAGATTGAGGTCCGAGTTGAAGAACAGGCGATAGGCGCGTTTCAATGCCGTGATGGTGTCGACCGGGAAGCCCTGACGCTTGAGGCCGATCGAGTTGAGACCGTACAACTCCGCCGGATTGCCGACTGCCATGACGAAGGGCGGGATGTCCTGATTGACGCGGGTCTGCCCACCGATGAAGCAGGAGGCGCCAATGGTGACGAACTGATGCACGGCCACCAGTCCCGAAATGGCGGCGCGATCCTCGATGGTCACATGCCCGGCGAACTGCGAGCCGTTCGCGATGTTCACACCATCCCCGACGTGACAGTCATGGCCCAGATGCACGTAGGTCATGATGAAGCAGTCCTGCCCGATGGTGGTGCGCCCCGTGGCGGCGGTGCCCCGGGAGACGGTCGAGTACTCGCGGATGATGGTGCGGTCCCCGATGGTCACCCAGGTTTCTTCGTCGCGGTATTTCAGATCCTGCGGCGGACCACCGATGATGCTGCCCGACCCGATCTGCACGTCGTCGCCCAGCCGGACGTTGCGTTCCAGCGTGGCCCGCGCGCCGATGCGGACCCGGGCGCCGAGCACGACGCCGGGCCCGATGATGGCGCCGGGGCCGATCGCCACGTCGGTGCCGAGGTCGGCACTGGGATCAATCAGCACCGACGGGTGAATGTGCGCGCTCATCGGTCCTCGATCTTCGCCATCATGGTTGCCTCGCACACGAGAACTCCGTCCACGTACGCCTCCCCCCGCATCTGGCAGATACTGCCGCGCAGGAGCTTGATCAGTTCCACCTCGAAGCGCAACTGATCGCCCGGCACCACCGGTCGCCGGAAGCGGACGCCGTCGATGGCCATGAACAGCACCACCTTCGACCCCGGATCGTCCAGACGGTCCATCAACAGCAGGCCACCGGCCTGGGCCATCGCTTCGACGATGAGCACGCCCGGCATGATGGGATAGCCCGGGAAGTGGCCCTGGAAGAAGGGTTCGTTGATGGTCACGCTCTTGATCGCAGCCAGGCGACGTCCCGGATCGATCTCGACCACCCGGTCGACCAGCAGGAAGGGATACCGGTGCGGAATGACCTGCATGATCCGGGTGACGTCCAACCGTCCCGGGTCGGTCAGGGACCCCTGCCGCCGGAGGGCGCGCGCCAGCGCCAGGTTGCCCTGGTGGCTGGGGCGATCGGCGATGATGTGGGCCTCGATCCGCGCCCCGAGCAGCGCCAGGTCGCCGATGATGTCGCCAATCTTGTGGCGCACGAACTCGTCGGGCCACCGCAACGCCCCAGTGGCCACTGCGTCGTCGGAGAGCACGACCGCCATCTCCTCGGAGGCCCCCAGCAGCAGTCCGCGCTCCTGCAGCTTGGCCACTTCATGCACGAACCCGAACGTCCGGGCCGGCGCGATCTCCCGGCGGAACGTCTCGGGCGTGACGGCGAAGGAGGCACTCTGTCGCCCGATCACGGGGTGATCCCATTCGATGGTGGTCGTCAACTGGAAGCTGCTGGCCGGTGCGACCACGTAGGAGGCATCTCCCTCGCGGACGGTGAATGGCGAGGTGACCCGAACCACCGCCGGGTCGCCCTCCCGTTCCTGAATGCCCGCCGCCTCCATGGCGTCGAGCCAGGGGAGGAAGGAGCCGTCGAGCATGGGCGGCTCGGGACCATCGATGGCGATGGCAAGGTCGTCCAGACCGAGGACATGGGCGGCCGCGAGCAGGTGTTCGACCGTCTGCACGCCGGCACCATTTTCGGTCAGGCCCGTGCGGCGTTCGGTGGCGTCGACCTGGCCAACCACCGCGCGAATGGTCGGGGTGTCGGGGAGGTCGGTCCGATGGAACACGATGCCGCCGCCTGGGTCACCCGGCTCCAGACGAACCGTCGTCTGGGCTCCGGTATGCAACCCGATGCCGGACAGGCTCGCTGGGCCGGCCAGGGTGCGTCTAGCCACGATCTGCCTCCTGCTGCGCCAGCCGCTGCAGCACTTTGACATGAGGGGTAAGCTGATAGAGCGCTGCGGTAGCCCGCAGGAAGGTCCGGTGAGGGCGGG
Organism: uncultured Gemmatimonadaceae bacterium; assembly: GCA_964421625.1. Classification (GTDB taxonomy): domain Bacteria; phylum Gemmatimonadota; class Gemmatimonadetes; order Gemmatimonadales; family GWC2-71-9; genus Palsa-1233. The sequence goes on from CAYQXR010000004.1 coordinate 60,852, forward strand.
CCGGAATGCCCCAGACATCTTCACCGGCCGCGACGGACGCGATCACGGCCGACTTGGCGCCGACCCGGACCCGGTCCCCGATGGTCAGGTGTCCGCTGACGCCAACCTGCCCGGCCAGGATGACCCAGTCACCGATCCGGGTGCTGCCGGCGATCCCGACACCGGCCATCAGCAGGCAGTGCCGACCGATCCGGACATTGTGACCGACATGGACATGGTTGTCGATCTTGGTGCCGGCACCCACCACGGTTTCATCGAGGGAGCCGCGATCCACGCAGGACCCCGAACCGATCTCGACATCGTCCTCCAGCACGCAGCCACCGATCTGCGGCGTGCGATGATGGCCCTCGCGGTCGCTGGAGAACCCGAACCCGGCCCCGCCAATGACCGCACCGGTCTTGCACCAGACCCGGTGCCCCAGCCGACTGCCCCGATGCACGACGACGTGCGGGTCGAGCCGGACATCGTCGCCCAGCACGACGCCGTCTTCCACCACGACGTGGGCCCCGATGGTCACGCGATCTCCGAGGTGGGCGCCGTCTGCAACGACGGCATACGGGCCGATCCGGGCATCCACACCGAGTCGAGCCCCCGGGCCGATCCGTGCGGTGGCATCGACCTGCGGAGGCAGGACCGGCTCAGGATGCAGAAGCCGCACGGCCGCCGCCAGCGCCAGAGCCGGATCGGCCACGACAATGCGGGTGGCCGGACCGGGGGCATCCTGGAGGGAGGGGGGCACGAGCACCGCCCCGGCCCGGGACAGGGCCAGTGCGCCGGCCCACTTCGGTCCGGCGCAGAGCGAGAGGGCCTCCTGCCCCGCCTGTTCCAGCGAGCGCACCTGGTGGACCACCGGAGTACCCGGCCCCACCAACTGGCCACCGAGATGGGTGGCCAGCGCATCGGCCGACCACCCTGGGACGGCGTCGCTCAGGAGCCGCTCCGGTGGGTCGGCCGGGAACTCACTTCACCCGCTCGATGACCTTGGCGGTGATGTCGATCCCCTTGTCGGCGGCCAGCAAGCCGGGGGTGCGGGTATTGAGTACCACGTGATAGCCCCCTTCCGCACGGAGGCTCTCGATGATGCCGGTCACCCGGGCTTCGAGCGGCCCCAGCAGGGCATCGCGACGGTCTTCGAACCGCTTCTGCAGCTCGACACCCCGCGCTTCGATCGAGTCGCTCCGGGCCTGGAAGCCCTGCATCCGGGCCTGCCGTTGCGTCTGCGTCATGGTGACGGCACTCTGTTCGAGCGCCGCCACATCCGCCTGCAGCTTGGTCTGCAGATCCCGGAGCTCGGTCAGGTAGGTCATCTGCTCGCGCTCGAGAATGGAATCGCTGGTCCGGTACTCCGGCATCGACGACAGCACCAGATCGACGTGTACGGTGGCGACGCCACCAGCATTCTGTCCCGCCTGGTAGGCACCGCCGACGAGAAGGATGGCCAGGCCCATGGTCAGGGCGGGCAGGAGATAGCGCTTCATGAGTCGTTCCTTGCGTCTCGAGTCCAGGATCAAATGAGGGCGGGTCAATTGCCCATGCCCGCGCCAAACTTCAGATGGAGCTGCCACCCCGGCTTGGGGCGACCGGACAGGTCGATCCGGTCGAACCCGTATCCCACATCCACCCCCATGGGGCCCAATGGCGAGATGAGGGCCACCCCGAACCCGGCTCCGCGATAGAGCCGGGTCGGGTCGAACTGACGGGCCGTCCGGAAGACGTTCCCCGCGTCCAGAAAGGTACTGACGTAGACGGACTGGGAGATCCGGGCCCCGGCCTCGACCGTCGTGGCCACATAGGACTTCCCGAAGGCATTGGCGCTCCCCTGCGTGCCCCCGCTGTTGGGATCGAAGCCTTGTGGTGTGATGGAGAACTCGTCATACCCGCGCAGCGGCACGCCGTACTGCACGCCGCCCAGGGTATAGAGCTGTGTGAAGAAACCGCCCGGGTTGCCGAAGATGAACCCCGACTTGGCGGTGAGTCCCAGGGTGAACTGCACACCGCCGCCGAACTGGTTGCCTCCCCCCCCCATGCGACCCAGCGGCAGGAACCAGCGGGTATCGACATCGAGCTTCCGGTAGTCGCCGGTCCCGCCCAGGATCCCGCCGTTCTGCTCGACCCCGACCGACACCAGCGCGCCGGAAACGGGGAACGGCATGCCAAGGCGCGTGTCCCGGAGGAACGACAGGCCAATGCTGGACCGGGCGCAGGGCGCGCACTGGTAGCGCGCCTGGATCTCTTCCGATCCTTCATCGTAGCGGATCCGCTGGAAGCCGTAGGAGGCGAACAGTCGTGAGTAGCGGGATCCCAGCGCTGGCAGGCCGAACTGCAGCGAGACCCCCTCCTGCCGCTGCCGCCCCAGGTCGCCGATGATGTAGCGTTGGCGCGAGTTGAAGAGCGTGAAGTTCCCGGAGACGCGTCCGCCCCGGAGGGCCGGGTCGGAGTAGGTCAGCGAGAAGTCACTGATGTTTTTGCCGAAGTTGTAGGAGAACTTGGCCCGCTTCCCGCGCCCGAACAGATTCGGCTCCTCCAGCCCGAGGAAGCCCCCCAGGCCGGTGCCCTGCCCGACCGAGGCGCCGAAGTTGATGGTGCCCGTCCGCCGTTCCTCGACCCGGAAGATGATGTCGACCGAGCCGGTGCCGTCCTCGGTCCGCACCACATCAGGAACCGGCATCGGCTGCTCGAAGTAGCCGAGGTTGGCGAGGTTCTGATACGACCGGTAGAGCCCGTCCTGACTGTAGAGCTGTCCGGGGATCAGGACGATGGCCTCACGGGCCACGTCATCCCAGGTGACCGAGTTCCCGGCGAACTTGATCAGGTTGATATGGGCGGGCAGTCCTTCCTCGACCCGCCACCGGAGGTCGAGGAGATGCCGTCCATCGGGCGTCACGCGACGGGACTGTTCGGCGACCACGTTGGCGTCGATGTATCCGTTGTTCTGGTAGAGCTGGTTCAGATTCCCAGTTGCCGCCTCCCAGGCCGAACGGTCGAAGACCCCACCCACCTCACGCCCCGCCCCGATACCACCTGCCAGGGCCTGCGGGAACGACTGGGCAAAGATCTGTCCCAACTCCGTCTGCGAGTACCGCTGGTTGCCCACCACCTCCATGGTGCCGACCTGGTAGACCGGCCCCTCCTCCACCGCCATCCGCCACAGCGCCTTGCGGGTACCGGGTGCCGGGATGACACTGTCCCAGAGCACCTGGAAGTCGATCATGCCGTGACGACCGTACCAGCGCGGCAGGCGGTCCCGGATATCGTACTCAATCTCTTCCTCGTCGTAGCGACCCGGGCTGAACCACCAGAACGACTCCGGACGAGTGGACATGCCCGTCGCCAGTTGCTCGGCCGTGAAGGAGGCATTGCCCGTCATCTCCAGTCGGGCAATGACGACCCGCTCGCCCTCCGTGATCCGGAACGCCAGGGCCACCCCACCCTCCACGGGCGTTTCCTCCACTGCCACCTGCGAGCCGACATAGCCGTCGTGGCGGTACATGGAGTCGATGGACCACCGTGCCTGCGCCACGGCCTGCCGGTCGAGGGCACGAGCTTTGGCGAGCCGGATCAGTCCTTCCACTGTACGGCGGGAATAGCGGCTGTATCCGCTGACGGACCAGTCGACCAGGAGAGGACGTTCGACCACCACGAAAGTCAGAATCAGGATGTCCGCTTCGGTATCCTGCAGAATCTGGACGTCGTCGAACTGGCCCGACCCCATCAGCACCGTGAGCGCATGCTGCAGGTCGTGATAGGTGACCGCCATGCCGGGACCGAGCCCGGAAGCCGAGATCACTGAGGCCGGGGTATTGCGCGACGCCCCGACCACCACCAGCGAGTCGATAGTCGGAAAACCGCCGCCCTGCGCCAGCATCGGCGCAGGCAGCAGCAGGAGGGTGAGTGCCGCAAACCAGCCGCGCAGACGTGTGGTCATCACACGCCCGTCCGGGTCAGACCGCGGAACGACAACCGGTCACCCTCGGGCGCCACATCGACTTCGATCTCGTCGCCCGGGGCGAGTTCACCCTGCAGAATCCGTTCGGACAGTGGATCCTCCACCCAGCGCTGCAGCGCCCGCTTGAGGGGCCGGGCCCCGAAGCTCTGGTCGTAGCCATGGTCGACCAGGAACGCGATGGCCGCCGGGGTCAGGCGCACGCCGTCGCCCATGCGCCGCGTGACGTCGCGCAGCAGGATGGTGACCACCTCGCCAATCTGCTCCCGGCTCAGCGGATGGAACACGATCACGTCATCCAGCCGGTTGAGAAACTCGGGGTTGAACACCTTGCCGATTTCGTCCTTGACCGTCGCCGTCAGCTCGGCCTGACTGCGGGCAGCACTGCCGGCATGGAACCCGAGCGACTTGCCCTGGCTGATATCGCGGGCCCCGACATTGGACGTCATGATCAGGACCGTGTTCTTGAAGTCGATGACCCGGCCGTAGTTGTCGGTCAGATGCCCCTCATCCAGCACCTGCAACAACAGGTTGAACACATCCGGGTGCGCCTTCTCGATCTCGTCGAGCAGCACCACCGAATACGGCTTGCGTCGCACCGCCTTGGTCAGCGTCCCTGATTCTTCGTAGCCCACATAGCCCGGCGGGGCACCGATGAGCCGGGACACGGAGAACTTCTCCATGTACTCCGACATGTCGACGCGGATCAGCGCCGCGGGATCGCCGAACAGGAACCGGGCCAGGGACCGCGCCAGTTCCGTCTTGCCCACACCCGTTGGTCCGGAGAAAATGAACGAGCCGATGGGTCGGGCGGGATCCTTGAGTCCGGCGCGTGAGCGCCGGATGGCCCGCGAGACAGCCGCAATCGCCTCCTCCTGCCCGATGACGCTCTCGTGCAGTTCCGCCTCCATCCGCAGCAGGCGCGCAGCCTCTGCCTCCTGGATCCGGGTGACCGGAATGCCGGTCCAGCGTCCCACGATGAAGGACACGGCCTCCTCGTCCACCACGGGCCGTCGGGTCGCCCGTTCGGCTTCCCATGCCTCCTGCACGCGCCGGATCTCCACTTGCAATTCGCGCTCGGAGTCCCGCAAGGAGGCTGCCCGTTCGAAGTTCTGGTCGCGGACCGCCTCTTCCTTGTCGGCCGTCACCGCCTCCAGACGCTGCTTCAGCTCGCCGACCTCGGCGGGCGGATGCTGCGAGGCCAGCCGGGCCCGCGCTCCGGCCTCGTCGATTACATCGATGGCCTTGTCCGGCAGGAACCGGTCGGTGATGTAGCGCTCGGCGAGTTCCGCCGCCGCCCGCAGCGTGGCATCGGGGATGGTCACCCGATGGTGCTCCTCGTACTTGCCCCGCAGCCCGCGCAGGATCTCCACGGTTTCATCCACCGACGGCGGATCCACGATGACGGTCTGGAACCGGCGCTCCAGCGCGCCGTCCTTCTCGATGTACTTGCGGTACTCGTTCAGCGTGGACGCCCCGACACACTGCAACTCGCCACGCGCCAAGGCCGGCTTGAGCATGTTGGAGGCGTCGATGGCGCCTTCGGCTGCCCCGGCACCGACCAGCGTATGCAGTTCGTCGATGAAGAGAATGACCTGCTTGCTCTGTGCAATCTCGTTCATGACCGCCTTGAGGCGTTCCTCGAACTGCCCGCGATACTTGGTGCCGGCAATCACTGCCGCCATGTCGAGCGACAGGACCCGATGGTCCCGCAGCACGTCGGGGCACTGCTTGCTCGCAATCAGCACGGCCAGTCCTTCGACGATGGCGGTCTTGCCCACGCCGGGCTCGCCGATCAGCACCGGATTGTTCTTCTTGCGCCGCGCCAGGATCTCCATGACCCGCTCGATCTCCTGGGCGCGTCCGATGGTGGGATCCAGCGCGCCCTCGGCCGCCAGCGCGGTGAGGTCGCGGCAGAAATGATCGAGCGCCGGCGTCTTGGACTTCTTTTCGGTGCGCGGCGGCACCGGGCCGGTCGACGGGGTGCCATCAACGGCCCGAGGCGTGGTCCCTGCCGACGCCTGCGGCCCGACAACCGGCGGCAGGTCGCTGCCCAGCAGACGGAGCGTCTCCGCCCGGGCCTGCTCCAGCGACACCCCGGCATCGGTCAGCACCATCGCAGCGATCCCCTTCTCCTCGCGCAGCAGCCCGAGCAGCAGGTGCTCCGTCCCGACATAGGAGTGGTTCAGCTCCCGCCCTTCCGTCATCGCCAGTTCCAGCACCTTCTTGGCGCGCGACGTGTACGGCAGTTCGGGGCCGGGCGGTGTGACCGACTTCCCCTTGCGCATGGTCTTCACGGTCTCTTCGATCCGGAGCTGCACTTCATCCAGGTCGACCCCGAGGTTGGTCAGGACCGCCGCAGCGACGCCCTCACCCTCGCGGATGAGTCCCAGCAGCATGTGCTCGGTGCCCACGTAGTTGTGATGCAGCCGCGCGGCTTCCTCCCGCGCCATCTGCAGGACTTTGCGGACCCGATCGGTGAAGTTGTACCCGCTCATGCCGTCCCCCTTCCTCGTCCACCTGCCACGGACCACCTGGCCTGCGACACCCGGTTCACTCGCGGAGGACACTTCCCCCACGGACCGGGCCGCAACCGACCCCGCGACCCTGGCGCATCCTCCAGCCGCAGGATGCCCCAGCCCCGCAGTCGGCCCCCGCGTACCAGGGGCCGGTCCGACACCCCCGAAAGATAGCGGAACCGCCGGGGCGACGCGAAAGGAAACCCTCCCCTAAAACCCCTGATCCGCCACGGCCCTGCCACCGGTCCAACGCGCCAAGAGAGGACCCGGACCAGCGCAGGAACGTCACACGGGGTGGAGCCCTGCACCGTCCAGGGTCAACACCCGATCGGCCCGGGCGGCCAGCGCGGCGTTGTGGGTGACGACCACCAGCGCGATGCCCTTGTCGCGGGTCCGATCCGCCAGCAGCGTGTGCATGGCCTCGGCTGTGGGGGCGTCCAGGTTGCCGGTCGGCTCGTCGGCCAGCACAACCCGGGGGCCGGTCACCAGGGCCCGGGCCAACGCGACCCGCTGCTGCTCCCCACCGGACAGTACCGGTGCCCGGAAATCGGCCCGCGCCGAGAGCCCGACCTCCGCCAGGGCAGCGACCGCACGGTCCCGCGCCGCCGTCGGGGCGACTCCGCCGATCAGCAGCGGCATCATCACGTTCTCCGCCGCCGTGAAATCCCGCAGCAGGTGATGGAACTGAAATACGAAGCCGAAGGTCCGGTTGCGGACCGTCGCACGGGCCGCCGGATCGAGCGCCGACAGCAGGGCCCCATCGACCTGAATGGTGCCGGCATCCGGCGTGTCGAGCCCACCGAGCAGCGACAGCAGCGTGCTCTTCCCCGAGCCGCTCGCGCCGACGATCGCCACGAACTCACCCGCCGCCACCGCCAGGGAGACATCGGTCAGCACCGGCACCGGTCGGCCATCGCCGCCGACGAACCGCCGGGACACCCCGCTCGCGATCAGCATGGGTGCCATCTATTCGGCCCGGATGGCATCGACGGGAGCGAGCGCTGCGGCCCGTCGACTGGGGTGCACGGTCGCGGCCACGGAGGTGACCAGGCTGGCGGCGACCACGATCAGCACATCCAGAATCTGGATGCGGATCGGCAGGCGATCGAGGAAGTAGATCTCGGGGTCGATCCGGATCAGGCCACTGCGATCCACGATGAGACCGATGGTCACCCCCAGCACGACGCCGATCACCGTGCCCACCAGCCCGATGATCGCCCCCTGGGTCATGAAGATCCGCCGCAGCGACTGCGTCGGCAGGCCCATCGCCAGCAGAATGCCGATCTCACGCGTCTTGAAAGCGACCACCATGGTGAGTGTCCCCACGATGTTGAACGCCGCCACCACCATGATGATGAAGATCACCAGGCCCATCGCCAGTTTTTCCAGCGCCATGGCCCGGAACAGCGGCCCATTGGCGTCGCGCCAGGTCTCGGCGCGATACGGAAACCCGCCCAGGCGCTCCAGCAGACGAGCGGCCACCAGATCGGCGCGCTCCGGGTCGCGGACCCGCACGGCCAGATCGGAGACCGCCGTGCCGAGACCGGCAAAGTCCTGGGCCGTGGCGCGGTCCATGATCATGGTGTGGTCGTCGTAGACGATCATGCCGGTCCGGAAGATCCCCGTCACCTCGACCTCCCACCACCGCGGGGACTGCACTCCGACGCCGGTGCCTGCCCGCTCGATGGCCTTGGGCGGCATGGTCACCAGGCGATCGCCCACCCGGATGCCCATGGCACGGGCCAGTTTGTCGCCGACCAGCACGCCGCCATCGAGCAGGTCGTCGCTGGGCGCGAAGTGCGCCGCGCCTTCGATCACCTGCAACTGCGCCAGCGCGCCGAGGTCACTGGGGTCGGCCCCCGGCTCCATGCCCATGACCAGCACGCCCTTGTAGTAGCCGGCCTCGTTGCGGATGATGGTCTCGCTGCTCACCTCGGGGGTGACGGACAGCACCTCGGGGTCCTCCGCCAGGGCCACCTGCTGAGCCTCCCAGTTCGGGAAGCGCATGCCGGGATCGGTGGTGAGGATGCGCAGATGCGGCGAGGCGATCAGGATCTTGTCGCGCAGGTCGATGCTGAGGCCGTTCATCACGCCCAGCACCAGGATCAGCGCGGTCACGCCCGTGGCAAAACCACCCACCGACACCAGCGTCTGCAGCGAGGCGCTGCGGGTACCCCGCTGACCGCGGAGGTAGCGCAGCGCGATGCGGCGCTCAAGACCGGAAGGCCACCATCCCGCCACCGCGTCAGGCCTCGTCGGCCGGGGACGCGCCGTCCCGCTCGGGACGCATGGCCGGGAACAGAATCACGTCGCGGATCGAGGGCTGGTCGGCCAGCAGCATCACCAGACGATCGATGCCGACACCGATCCCGCCCGTGGGCGGCATGCCGTACTCGAGGGCCCGGATGTAATCGGCATCGAACTGCTGGGCCTCGTCGTCGCCGGCCGCGCGCTGCGCCACCTGATCTTCGAAACGGGCCCGCTGGTCGTCCGGATCGTTCAGCTCGCTGAAGGCATTGGCGATCTCGCGCCCTTGCACGAAGAACTCGAAGCGCTCGGTCAGGCGCGGGTCATCGCGATGCGGTTTGGCCAGCGGCGACAGCGCCCGCGGATAGTCGAGTACGAAGGTCGGCTGCACCAGGGTCGGCTCCAGGCTGACCTTGAACACCTCGTCGAGCAGCCGTCCGCCGTGCAGTTCGGCCGCCGCCTCGGCCGACAGCCCCGCCTCGCGCAGCAACGCGTGCATGGCCGACTCATCGGCGGTGAGCACATCGAGACCGGTGATCGCCCGGATGCCCTCGACAAACGATACGCGACGGAACGGCGGCGCAAAGTCCAGCGTCACGCCCTGGCGCTCCAGCGTGGTGGCACCGAGCAGGTCCTGCACCATGCGGCTGAGCATGTCCTCGAACATCGCCAGGATCTCGTGGTAGTCGGCATAGGCCATGTACCACTCCAGCATGGTGAACTCGGGATTGTGCGACCGGTCCATTCCCTCGTTCCGGAAGTCGTGCCCGATTTCGTAGACCCGCTCGAAGCCGCCGACGATCAGCCGCTTCAGATACAGCTCGTCGGCGATGCGCAGGTAGAGCGGCATGTCCAGCGCATTGTGGTGCGTCAGGAAGGGGCGAGCCGCCGCGCCGCCGTAGAGCGGCTGAAGCACCGGCGTCTCGACTTCGAGAAAGTCGCGGGCATCGAGGAAATCGCGGATCCAGCGGATCACCCGCGCGCGCAGGCGGAAGATCTCCCGCAGTTCCGGATGTACGGCAAAGTCCGCGTAACGCTGCCGGAACCGGACCTCGGGATCCACCAGCCCGCCATGCAGCACCGTCGACCCATCGGCCAGCGTCTCGGTCTTGCCGCGCGGCAGGGGTCGCAGCGACTTGGCGAGCAGCTCGATGCGCTGCACCTGCACCGTGATCTCACCGGCGCGGGTGCGGAACAGCCGCCCGACCACGCCGACATGATCGTCCAGGTCGAGCGTCTCGATCAGCGGCCAGGCCGCCTCGAGATCGTTGCGCCGACAGTAGAGCTGAATCCGTCCGGCCCGGTCCTCGAGATGGGCAAAGACCGTCTTGCCCTGGCGCCGCAACGCGACCAGGCGTCCCGCCACCCGGACCGTCGGTCCGGCCTCACCCATGGCGTCGTCCCAGAGGGCCAGCGCAGCGGCGGAGGTGTGGCTGCGATCGAAGCGGTAGGCGTAGGGCCGCACACCAAGCGACTCGAGGAGCGCCCGACTCTGACGGCGCCCCTCCTCGACGTGGCCACGGGCCAACAGCGGGTCGGTCATGCCGCCTGCCCCCCGAACCGCTTGAGGTAGGCTTCGATGAACTCGTCGAGCGCGCCGTTCATCACGTCGTGGACGTCGGTCACCTTCAACTCGGTGCGGTGATCGTTCACCATGGTGTAGGGCTGGAAGACGTACGAGCGGATCTGACTGCCCCAGGCGTTATCGGTCTTGGTGGCTTCCACCGCAGCCTTGGCGGCTTCCTGTTCGTCGAGCTTCCGCTGGTAGAGGGCGGCGCGGAGCATCTTCATCGCGACATCGCGGTTCTTGAACTGACTGCGCTCCTGCTGACAGGAGACCACGATCCCGGTGGGCGTGTGGGTCAGCCGGACGGCAGAGGAGGTCTTGTTCACATGCTGCCCGCCCGCACCCGAGGCGCGGAACACATCCATCTTGATGTCCTCCTCGCGGAGGTCGATCACGATGGTATCATCGATGTCCGGATACACGAACACCGAGGCGAAGGAGGTGTGCCGCCGAGCCTGGGAGTCGTAGGGCGAGATGCGCACCAGGCGATGGACGCCCTTTTCGGCCTTCAGGTAGCCGTAGGCGTACTGGCCCTTGATCTCGATGGTCACCGACTTGATCCCCGCCTCCTCGCCCGGCGTCAGGTCCAGCACCGTCACCACCAGTCCCTTCCGCTCGGCCCACCGCCGATACATGTACATCAGCATCTCGGCCCAGTCCTGCGACTCGGTGCCGCCCGCGCCCGGATGGATGGTCAGGATCGCGTCGCGACCATCGTCGGGCCCTTGCAGCATGGTCTGGAGTTCGAGACGGGCGATCGTCTGACCGAGCTGATCCAGCTCGGACACCAGATCCGTCTCGAGTGCGGCGTCCGGCTCCAGCTCCAGGAGTTCGGCGAGCCCGGCCGCATCGTCCACCCGGTTCACCACGTCCTGGAACGGCACCAGCCATCCCTTGAGCGTCTTGATTTCCTGGACCTGTTGGCGCGCGCGTTCCTGATCGGCCCAGAAGGCCGGCTCACTCTGACGGCCTTCGAGGTCCTGCAAGCGGGCTAGTCGGCGTTCGACGTCAAAGGAAACTCCGGAGTTCAGTGGTCCGCTGACGGAGTTCGGCGAGGCGTTCGGTGACGGGGGCCATGACGAGCCATCCAGAGCAAGGCGTACAACGCAGGAGGCCGCCCGCCCCGCATGAGCGAACGGCCCGTGAATGCCGCAAAAGATAGTCGCCCCGCAGGCGCATCGCACTAGCCGAAGACGGGCCGACCCTCCGCCAGATGCTCGTTCATGGCCTGGATGAAGAACGGCGTCGACCGGGCGTACTCCTCACCGACCTGCGCCACATACTCCTCCCAGCTCTTGCGCACCTCCTCGGCGAACAGCGCCTTGAGGTTGCCATCGGCCAGACCCCGGGCCCGCTTCTCCGGATAGTACGAGCGGAGATCGGAGGCGAGGGAGTTGGCCAGGCGACGTGCCCGCACCGACGGATCGGTGTCCCGCTGCAGGAACGGGTTGCTGAACCCCTGCCTCGGTGGGGCGGCCGTGGTCCCGGCGTCGCCCTCCCGGGCCGGGCCGAAGGTGGGCGAAGGGGTGGACGCGACATCCGGCGCAGGAGCCGACTCGGTCGCAGGGCCGAAGGTGCGAGGCGGCGGCGCTGGCGCGGGTGGCGGTACCACGGACGGCGCAGGCGCCGGGGTGCTCTCGACCACGGGAGGCGCCACCGGCGCAGCCACCGGGGGCTGCACCACCACCGGCGGTGGCGGCGGTGGCGGTGGCGGTGGCGGCGGAGCGGGTGCTGGCGGCGGCGGTGCGACCACCGGCGGCGGTGGCGGTGGAGCGGCGACCACGGCCTGTTCAGGCGGCAAGGCCGGCGGGGCCGGCGGCGGGCGCCGCACCGCGATCAGCGACGAGCAGACGGAACAGCGCGCCCGGACTCCCCGCTCCGGCACCTTGGCCGGATCGACGCGGAAGACGGTGGCGCACTGGGGACAGGTGACGTTCATGTGCTCCTCACGGAATCCTGGCATCCTTCCCTCCCGGTCCGCTGCGGATCTCGTGATCACCGCGTCGGCGGTCGACCACGAAGACCGAGCCCGGCAGGGTCTTGGCGTAGCTCTTCATCTCGGTCGCCAGCTCGCTGACCTGAGCTGGATGGGTGAAGACCCGGTTGTGGTTGGTCACCACCCCGATCGAGAGCGTCATCAACGGCACCCGATGGAGCTGACCCCGCCGGTCCTTCCCGAAGAAGTACCCGGCCCGCCGGTCCTGGTCGTTGTACTGCAACGGGACCAGTTCATCGAACACCGCCAGCACCTCCCGGCAGGTCGGGGCGTGGCTGTCGTAGGGCACCACGAAGATGAAGTCATCCCCGCCGATGTGCCCGACGAACCCATCCGTACCCAGCAACCCCCGGACCACGTCATGCAGGATCCGTGACAGGATGTGGATGACCCGGTCCCCGTCGTAGTAGCTGTACCGGTCGTTGTATTCCTTGAAGTGGTCCAGGTCGGCGTAGCAGACGGCAAAAACCGCCTCCGTCGCGAGCCGCCGCCGGATTTCGCGATCGATCTCGGTGGTCCCGGGGAGCCTGGTGGAGGGGTGGACCGCCACATCCCGCTCGGTCCGGGCCAGCAGCGCATCCAGCCGGGCCACCTGCTCGGCCTCGGCAAACTGCCCGGTGATGACCTCATCCGCCCCGGCGCCGTACCATTCGAGGGTCCGGGACACCTGCGGATCGTGGGCGTACACGGCCACCGGCACGATGGCGCTGAAGGAGTCGCTCTTGAGTTGGCGCACCAGCGCCAGACGCGCCTCGGGGGCATTGCCGCCGTCGAGCACGATCAGACTGCCCCGGCCCCGCATGACCATGGTGGCCACATCGGAGGGCTCGGGAAAGGCTTCCGGCGTCAGGCCGCGATCCTGGGCCCACCGCTCAATCACCTCCGGCAATGCCTGGCCGGAAGGACCGCTGTAGAGCAGGACCCGTCGGATGGTCTTCACGCCCCGCCGCTCCCGCGCGCGGGGGCGCCACGTCTCAGAGGAGCCACACCAGCACTCCGACGAGCACCTGCAGCAGGACCAACTGCAATCCGGTCAGCCAGTGCGACTCCCCTTCCATGGCGACGATCCCAGATACCACGACGCCTCCCGCGACCACCCCCGCCTGCCAGGGCGGCAACGAGAGGGATACCACCGTCCCCTGCAAGCTACCTACCAACACGAGGATCGGCACCATCAGGGTCACCAACTGGGTGGTGGCGCTCGATGTCAGCCGCAGGGCGACATCGGGATTGCCGCGCCGTCCCTCGCGCAATGCGACGAAATGCCCACCCAGCAAGGCGGCAGCCGGCAGGAGGACCATGGTCCAGAGTCTGGTTCCCGTAGGCAGCGAGGGGAGGAGGGTGGCGACCGTCGAACTGGCCAGCCCGACCGCCCCCAGCCAAATCAGTCCTGTCCCGATGGTAACGGTCAGCCAGTACTTCTCGCGCTGTGGCCTCCCGACTTCGCCGTCCCCGCTGAGCCCCTGAATGAGCATGGTCAGCCAGCTCACCGCCAGTACGGCAACGGTCGCCGTCGAGAGGATATTCTCAGTCCCCGGAGCCACTGGTCCGACCAGGGTTGGCACCAGCAGAGCAGCCACAGCCAGGGCTAAGCCAGGGATGGCGAGACCAGTACCGGCTCGGGAGAACTGGGGCCAGCCCCGGCCTGGGCCACTGAGCAGCAGGGCGACACCGGGCACCAGCAGCACCTGAATCACCAGCCCACCGATCAGCAGGTCGCGCGCTGACAGTACCTGCCCCTCGATCACGAGTGTGACGGCCAGGATCAACAGAGTCATATTCCCTGCCAACCCCAGCATCTGCCGCTGCGTCGCCGCCTTGAAGCCGTGACTGCGGCGTTCGATAATCTCCGACAGCACCACTCCACCCAGCAGCATCGGTACCGCCGCGAAGGCAAGGCCGAGTGCGGCGGAGTCCCAGTTCCACCACCCCAGGAACAGGGCACTGCCAATCAAAACACCCCGCACCAGGGACACCCACACCTGCCTGCTTCCCGCGTGAGATTCCACCACCTCCCCAACCTGCCGAGGCGGCGGCGTGAGCATCGGGCGCTCGGGCACCCGGCCTTCGGGAATGTCGTCGATCTCCGGATCGCCGCGTCCCTTCCCCCGGCCGCGTTCACGCCCTGGTTCCTTCTCCTTGGTGGCCGCCTTGGCCCGCGGCTCTTTCTCACGCGGCTCGCGGGTGCGTTCGGTCTTCTTCGGCGCGGATTCCTCCCCGGTCTTGCCGCCCGACTCCTGCTCCGGCGCCGGGCGCGGTGTGGCCGCGCGCCGAGGGGGGCGGTCACTTGCCAGACTCTTGAAGCGGGAGGGCTTGAGGGTGTGGGTCGTGAGGGCGCGGGCAATGGCCCCGCGGGGCTCGTGCACCAGGGCGAGAATCACATCATCCCACACCAGCTCGGTACGGCCGATGGATTCCGCCCGTTCCTGCGCCCGGGCCATGATGCGTTCGGCCTGCGGCGACAGCGACCCCGGCGGACCATCGCCGGCGGGCGGACGGCGCGGGGTGCGCGCCTGCTGCATGATGAGCAGGAAGGCGTCCGGCGTCAGGCCGGCGCTCTGCACGGCTTGGTGGATGGCCCCGTCGGCGTGCTGCAGCCACGCCAGGAAGAGATGCTCGGTACCGACGAACTCGGCCTCGAGCGCCGCCGCGTGATCCTGTGCAGCGGTGCGAAGTTGTTCGGAAACGGACACGGAACTCAAGGGATGGGGTGGGCTTCGTCCAGCAGCATGATGGGGATGTCGTCCTCGACCGGGAAGGCCAGACGGCAGGCATGACAGCGCAGCGCTTCGGTGGGGTCCGTCTGATACTCCAGATCACCCCGACACTGGGGGCAGACCAGGATCTCCAGCAATTCGGGCAGAACAGCCATCAGGAACGCACCTCCTCGACAGCGGGAAAACCGAACCGGGCCAGGGCTGCGGCGCTCCGGCGCCACTTGGGGAGCACCTTCACCCAGGTCTCCAGGTAGACCTGCTCGCCCAGCAGTCCTTCCAGGCGCTGCCGGGCGTGGGCTCCGATCGCACGCAGGTTGGCGCCGCGGTGACCGATCAGAATGCCCTTCTGTGACTCGCGCTCCACGTAGAGCGTGGCACGAATGTACACCGGCTTGGGCTCTTCCCGGAACTGTTCCACTTCGGCTGCAAAGGCGTAGGGCACTTCGTCGTCGAGCAGATCGAACACGGCTTCCCGCAGGTACTCGCCCACGAAAAACCGGACCGGCTGGGTGCCGATGTCGTCGGCGTCGTACTGGAAGGGCCCTTCGGGCAGCAGCGTCTCGATCCGGGCGAGCAGTTGATCGATACTGGCCGGATCGGAAATCGAGACCACCAGCGCGTCGGCGGGCAGCTCCGCGGCAGGGGACAGATCGCCCTTGGTGTAGACGGTCAGCACCCGCCTGGGCGATGGGACATCGGGACCGAGCAGCGAGACCAGCGTGGGCGCTGGTGCATCGGGAGCCGGGTGCAAGTGAAGGACCAGATCAGCGGTGCGGAGTCCTTCGAGGGCGAGCTGTCGCATGGAGCGCTGGAGCAGATAGGCTGGATCGAGCAGTCCGGGCAGATCGACGAACACCATCTGGGCGGTGGCAGTGGTATGGATCCCGACGGTTGGGAGCCTGGTTGCCTGCGCCTTGGCGGAGACCATGGCGAGTGGGGTGCCGAGGATGGTATTGAGCAGGGATGATTTGCCTGCATTGGGGCGGCCTGCGAGGGCGATGCGACCGGTGCGTGGCATGTGGTAAAGGTAGTTGGGGAGGGAGTGTGTGGGAACCCGTGGGAGGTTGTCCCGGGGAGCGGGGTGGTGGGGGGTGGAACGCCAAAAGGCCGCTGATGCGGCCTTTTGGATAGGGGTGGCTGACGACGGTCTACTCTCCCACGACCTCGCGATCGCAGTACCATCGACGCTACGGGGCTTAACTACTGTGTTCGGAATGGGAACAGGTGTGGCCCCCGCGCGCTGGTCGCCAGCCAAATTGGGCGACAACGTGAAGGAGGGGATGATGTGTCCAGGAAGGAATCACGCATGATAAAATGGGGAGAGATCAAACTTCACGGGCGATTAGTACGGCTCGACTGAAGCGCTTACACGCCTTGCATCTGCCGCCTATCAACCTGGTAGTCTCCCAGGGCCCTTTAGTGGTCTTAAG
>CAYQXR010000005.1:0-47520 GCA_964421625.1 uncultured Gemmatimonadaceae bacterium
ACCTTGTCGACGTAGGCTTTCACTTCGTCTCGTGTGAGCATAGGTCCGGTGTCAGAAGGTTGAAGAGCGAGTGTCAGGGCGCCCCACGGCGCCGACGGAGCCACCATTCGGCACTCAGCGCGGCGGCGAACGGCAGCAACCACCAGGCAGAGTGCATCGGATACCAGCGGGACGATCCTGGCCCGGGGGCCAACCGTGCCGCCAGCAGCGACGGCAGATCGTCGAGGTGCTCCCCTTGAAGCAGTGCCCCGTCCAGGGCGGCGATCCATGCTTCGAGAAGCGGTGCAGCGGGATCGTAGCGCGGGGGGGCGTTCGGGGTAACGCTGAAGAATAGCGAATCGGACGCCCCGCCGACAGTCACCACCACCCGACCCTCCCCGGGGGCCTGGCCCAGCCACCTCGCCTGATATGCGCCGGAGCCGATCGGGATGAGGGGGAGCCGCTGCGGGGCGCCGTCCGCCCCGAGCCAGTGAGCCTCGGGCACCGTCACCTCGCGCGCCGTTTCAAGCGGGGCCGAACGGACGGTCACATCGAGTCGCAGAGTCTCCCCCGGGGCTACCACACTGGTCGGCATGGCCAGATGGAATGGGGGCACAGCCGCCGCCAGGCGTCCGCGGACGAAGTGGGGCCAGAACCCCTGGAAACCGGACCGATCCCGGGCCCGGTAGCGCCAGGCATCCAGCACCCCAATGGTCACGGCGGCGCCGGGGCCCAGTGGGAGCTGCCACGCCACCGGGGCTGCGGCGCTGTCGGACGACGCCAGGGCCACGGCGCCAAAGGGCAGGGGGCTCGGCCAGGTCAGCAGCGTGCCCACCAGGGCATGGTCCGGTACATCGACGAAGCGGACACTGGCCACCCGGCTGCTGTCGCGCTGCCACCGGGGACGGCCCACCAGTCGCTCCCACGGTCCCCCCGCGACCTCCTCGGGCAGGAACACGATGTCGGCTCCTGTGGTGCGGGCGTGCCGCTCGAGGGCACCGACCTCCCGATCAGTCAGCAGGGCAGGAGAGGTGACCAGGATCAGCGGATAGGGCGACAGCGCGCCCGGCGCGTCGAGTGCGCGTGGTGGTGTACCCCAGGCGGTGCGGATGCCGTTCGACGTGCCCGTCGAGACCGCCAGGTCGATCTGCGGATCGCCCTCCAGGGCCTGTTGAACGAAGCGCGGCAACCACGAGGGCTGCGGCGCCCACAACAACAGCGGAGTCCGCTGAGCGTCAAGCGTGACCACGGTGGCGCGACGCAGGCCCTGGGTGGGGTTGCTGGCCAGGTGGGCCTCCCACTCGAGCCGGGCGCTGGACGAGCCCAGGGGCAGCGCTACCACGCGCGCTTCGATGGTCGTGTCCGCCGAGGCTACCGGAATGGCGATCCGGTCGCGCAGTTGCCCCTGCTCCCGCAACAGCACGATCAGGGTATCGCCCACTGCCCCCGCGACCTGAAGCGTGCCGTCGACACTGACCTGTGCCCCGGGAGCGGCCCGCACCGGCACGCGCAACAGACCGACCTGGGTCAGGGCCAGCGACGGGCGGACCACAAGCAATGCACCGGTTCCCACCACGCCAGGCCCGGGAGGAGTGGTCCCCACCAGGATGGTGGCATCCGCATCGGGGAACGGGTGCGGAATGACCAGGTGCCGGTCCGCGAGACGCTCGACCACGCGCTGAGCCAGCGCGCTGTCCCGCCCGGGATCGTCCACCACGACGGCAACCGTCGCCGAGGACGGCTGTCGACTGGCGCAGGACGGATCGAGCAGGCCCAGCACCGCGATGCCGATCGCGAATGAACGGAGCAGCAGGCGCAGGCGGACGGACCGCTGCATCAACGGCCTCCCGCAGGTGTGGTGACCCCGTCGCGCAGGGTGCCCCAGAGTTGGCGGACCAGCGGATCCTGCGGAGCCACCGGGGCCGGCAGTGCCCGCTGCCGGATCCGTTCGGCCAGGCGGACCGCCGCCCGATCCACCAGACGCAGAGCCTCGTCCACCTGTTGGCGCCGCTCGGCGTCCACCGCGTCGGTGAGCAGTGCCGCGACCTGCTGCATGGCCTCTGCACCCGGATCGAGCGCCAGGAGTTGCTGGGCCAGGTAGGTGAGCGAGTCCTGCCGGGCCGCTGCGGCGACGGTGGCCCCAAGACCCGTCAGTCGGGCCAGCAGTTGCCGTTCCGCGCGATCGCGTGGGTCGGCCGCAGATGGGGGGACAGGAGCCGTCAGCGAGCGGGCATCAGCCAGGGTGCCAGTCAGCCGTCGAGTGAAATCGAGCAGCTCCTGCTGGGTGAGTGCCCGCAGCAGAATGCGCTGACGCGAGAAGGCGTCCTCCAGTTCGACCAGCGCCCGGCGAGCCACGGGGAGGGCCGACACAGCATCGCTGTCGAGCAGATGCTGGGAAACACGACTCATCGATCGGGTGGCGCGCTGCAGGGCACGCCGTCCCTGGTTGAGATCGTGCCCGAGCATCTCGCCTTCCTCCATCGAGTGCTCTTCTTCGGCCAGCGTGTTCATGTCCACGCCCGTGGCCTCCGACTCGCCACCCATCATGAAGATGAACTCCGCCCGGACACTGCGCTGCTCCGCGGCGAGCAATGCGGCCATCCCGGCGAAGGAGTCACTCGGGATCCGGCCCTGTTGCGCCGCCAGCCGCTCGGCTTTGATGACGATCATCTGCTGCGACAGGGCGTAGCGTTCAACGTCCGGATCCCCCTCGTAGCCGCCCTCGGCTTCAGCGCCCGGCGCGCGGACCTCCGCCAGGTAGGTCTCCGACTCGGCTTCACCCCCGTCGGGGCGCCGGTCCCGGGCGACGGCGCGGTAGACCACCATGTCGCCCGGCTCCAGCTTCAGCTCGGCGAGGGGCCACGGCGCGGCTCCTTCCCAGCGCGTAGTGCCGGGGCGGGTGAGGCGCAGCGGGACTTCGCCCTCGACGAAGGTGAATCGCTCGCCAAAACCGCTCACCCGGATATAGCGCAGCCGCAGATCGGCCAGGGCGTGATCGTCGTCGGCGACGACGGTGAGGTTGAGCGTCGTGTCCCCACGGCCCAGATGGAGATCGCGGGCCGGGCCGGTGATCCGCACCCGTGGCAGATCATCCGGCCGCACCACCACACCCACGAGGTGGCGCGGCGCGGACTCGTCCGCCGAGTCGACCAGGGGCGCCAGCGCGATGAAGCCATCTTCGCTGGCGACCATGTCGGCCACAAATCGCCGATCCGCAATCGGGCGAAGGGTGTCGATCGAGCGCAGCGTCTCAAGGACGAGTCGGGGTGCCCCCAGGTCCATCGTGAGCAACAGGCGACTGCCGGCGACCGCCTCAACGCGACGAGGATCGGTGAGGGTATCAGTCTTCAGGCCGAGGTAGGACGGTGGCACGACAATGATCCGGAGCGACATGCCAATTGCGGCCGCGCCCCCACCGCCGGATTCCGGGAGGGCGACGGTGGTGGGCGTGCGGCCGGCCAGTACGCCGACCAGCATGGTGACGGCGCCCCCGAGCACCATCAGCAGAGGACGTCTGGCCGGCAGGATCGCGGCCAGGTCCACTCCGTCGACGCGCTGATCCGCTTCGCGATAGATGGTGGTGCGGAGCCACGCCGGGGGCGCTGGTCCACTCGCCGGCGTGGTCGCGGTGTTGAGCAGTTCCTCGGCGGTGATCAGCAAGTTGTCGTGGCGTTGGTCCCGCCGTTCGATGACGGCAGCCATCCGGGCCCGCGTGACCACGCCTGCCACGGAGAGCCAGAGACCTCCGATCAGTGGCAGACCCACCAGCAGCCAGACGGATCGGGCATCACTGGCAGAGAAGGGCAGCCCCAGGCCGACCAGTGCCCCGGCCAGGAACCCACCGAGCGCGAGGCCTTCGATAGCAATCAGGAATCGGGCGCGCCGGATGCCACGATCCAGCAGGTTGAGCAACCGCTGCCCGTCAGGCTGCATCGGGCACCTCTGCGGTGGTGCGCTGGGCCGCGATCTGCCGGCGCCACAGGGCCTCCGCGCCGAGCAGCAGCAGTGCCATGCCCCAGAGCCAGCGGCCGTCGGAACGGACGGGTTCGCCCGGTGTGCTGCTCGCAGGCGGACCAGCGTTGCCGGGTACTCGCTCCCAGGTGGCGAGGGTGGCGGTCGGGATCACCTCCGACAGCAGTTCCGTCGGCGGTGGGGCCAGCGACCGCGCCAGCCGCATGGCGGCGCTGGCCAGCACAACCCCGGGGTTCTCGACGGGTGCATTGGTCCATATGAACACCTGATCCGGCACCTGCCTGAGCACCGCGCCGAGCTGTGCAACGGGGCGTCCCAGAGGGTCGCGCAGCAGCACCGGGACCTCGGGGACGAGGGAGTCCATGGGGGGCAGGTATCGGGCAGCCTCGGCCAGCAGGGGCTCGCGCGCCAGGCGGAGCAGATAGTCTGCTACGCCCGGTGTGAACGGCGGGACCAGATAGGGGGTGTCGCTGCGTCGCAGCCCGAGGGCAGGCACGAGGGTGGTGTCGATCGGGGTCGCGAGCGGAGGTTGAGCCCCGGCGGTTTCCAGTGCCTTGAGTTGGGGTTCCTCCAGGTCTCCGCCGATCCACGGGACCAGGAATGCTGCAACCGAATCACGCTGGATGTCCCAGCCCGTCTCGGTCGAGCGGATGCGGAGTCGGCTGCTGCCGGTGTACACCTCACGGTCCTGAACCTCACCCGGTGTGATCGCCACCGGCACCAGCCGGATGCCGATGTCGGCCGGGATGGATGCCAGAGCCAGCGAATCGATCGCACCGAGCTGGAAATCGGACACGATGACCAGTTCGCGGGTGCCCGCCTGCTGCGCCAGCCAGGCCGCGGTTCCCGCAAGCGCGGTCGTGGGAGAGATGGTTGCGATGGTACGCGCCACCGCGGCGTCGGCCGCGATCTGCGCCGCCAGACGTTTGCCCTCCTCCATCGCGCTGCCGCCGGTCGGCGTGGACCGCTGCATGGAGTGGCTGGTATCAACGATCACGGCGCGCACCAGCGGTGGCGTCGCGGTCGGATCAATCGGTGTGGGGAGCCGGGGTCTGGCGAGTGCGGCCACCGCCGCGGTGAGAATCAACAGCCGCAGCAGGAGCAGTCCCGGATCGTGCAGCGCGGAGATCCGCACCGGCAGCAGTCTGGATGTCTCGATGAATCGCAACGACGGGAAGACCAGCCGACGCGTCGGACTGCGCCCGAGCAGGTGGATCACCACCGGCAGGGCCAGCAGGACCAGGCCGGCCCAGGCCCACGGGGCCAGCCAGGTCACCGCTGTCCCCCACCGGCACCCATGGTGCGACGGCGGCGCAGAAAGGTGCGCAGGGCTTCGGCGGGCGGCGTGGCCGTCGAGCAGTAGGCGTAGTCCATCCCCTCACGGATGGCCGTGGACTGCCACTCACTGAGGAAGGCCGCGACGCGGGCATCGTAGCGGTCGGCCAGTGTCGCCGGATCTATCCGTTCCCGATGCCCGGACTCAAGATCTTCCAGCTCGACCTGCTGGTCCCGCGGCAGGTGCTCTTCGTCAGGAGACAAGGTCTGCATCAGAATCACATCATGTCCTTGACTCACCACCTGTCGCAGACTCCGGCGCGTCTCCTCCTCGGCATCGTAGAAGTCCGAGGCCACCACGATCAGACCGCGACGCCGGAGGAGCTGTGCCCCCTGCCGGATCAGTCGCGGCGGATCCCAGGATCCGCCCGTCCTGAGTCGGGCCAGATGCCCGAGCAGCGTACGCAGATGCGGCCGACCACCGCGGGGCGGCACCGGTGTGGGACGGCCATCCGTGCTGCTCAGCACGCCGACCGCATTGCCCGTGTCGATGGCCAGCCAGGCCATCGCGGCGGCCATCAGTCGGGCGTAGTCGAATTTGGTGACGCCGGTGGTCGGAAAGCCCATCGACGCACTGGTATCCAGCACCAGCAGCAGCGCGTGATTGGTGGTTTCCTGAAACTGCCGAGTGAAGAGCCGGTTGCTGCGGGCAAAGAGCTTCCAGTCCACATGACGCAGTTCGTCACCCTGTCGATAGGGACGATACTGACGGAACTCGGCGTTGAAGCCATGGAAGGGCGACCGGTGGCTGCCGGTCCGCATCCCCTCGACGATCAGCCGGGCCGCCAGCTCCAGGTCGGCAATGGCCGCCAGCAGTTCGGCGCTGAGCGGGACTGTGGCCGCAGGGGACGCACTCATCGGGGGTCGGCGAGTGGGTCCGGGTAGCTCAGGGACGGACCACGTCGAGCAGCCGCCCAATGACCTGGTCGGGCGTCACCCCATCGGCCTCAGCCTGGAAGTTCACCAGGACCCGGTGCCGCAGCACCGGCAGCGCGACCCGCGTCACGTCGTCGGGAGAGGCGGCCGGCCGACCGTCCAGCAGGGCGGTGGCCTTGGCACCCAATAGCAGCGCCTGGCCGGCCCGTGGCCCGGCACCCCAGCGGACCCAGTCGCGGGTCGGGGCGGGGGCGTCGGCCAGACTCGGCCGGGTGGCCCGGGTCAGTCGCAGGGCGTAGTCGACCACGTTGCTGGCAGCCGGAAGATCGCGCACCAGCATCCGGGCGCTTTCCAGTTCCGCGCCAGTGGCCACCGGCTGCGGTTGCGCACCGCCGCCCGTGGTCGTCTCGGCGAGCACGCGGCGCTCGTCTTCGAGGTCGGGGTAGTCGATCAGGACATTGAACATGAAGCGGTCGAGCTGCGCCTCGGGCAGCGGATAGGTGCCCTCCTGCTCGATCGGATTCTCGGTGGCCAGAACAAACAGTGGCCGTTCCAGCGGATGCCGCTGACCGCCGATGGTCACCTGGTACTCCTGCATGGCCTCCAGCAGGGCCGATTGGGTCCGCGGCGGTGTCCGATTGATCTCGTCGGCCAGGATGATGTTGGCGAAGACGGGGCCGGGCAGAAATCGGACATGGCGGCGACCGGTGGCCTGATCCTCCTCGATCACCTCGGTCCCGACAATGTCGGACGGCATCAGGTCCGGGGTGAACTGGATCCGCGAGAACCGGAGCGCGATGGCGTCGGCAAGAGTCCGGATCAGCAGGGTCTTGGCGAGACCAGGCACACCGCGGAGCAGGCAGTGACCGCCGGCCAGGAGCGCGGTGAGAATTTCGCGGCGCACCTGGGTCTGGCCGATGATGACCCGTCCGATCTCGGTGTCGAGGCGGTGGGCCAGGGCGACGGCAGCGTCGAAATCGAACGCAGGGGTGCCGTCGGGGCGGGGAGCAGGAGAGGGTGTCAGCACGCGGGGGAAGATAGCCAGGTTCCGGTGGCCGCCTGGGCGGGCCCGCTCTTCCCGCCACCCCTGTCGGCGGTATATTACCGGGATCCCTTCCGACCGGAGTGCCCGATGCGCCGCCTGACTCCACTGCCGCTGCTCTCTCTGCTTCTTGCCCCGACCGTGCCGGCGATCTCTCAACAGACCGCCCCTGCCGCAACGGTGGCCAGCATCACCGCACGGCTGGCGCTCTTCGAGAAGCCGTCCGACGCCGAGTTGAAGGCGAAGCTGACGCCGCTGCAGTACCAGGTCACCCAGGAAGAGTTCACCGAGACCGCCTTCAAGAACCTCTACTGGGATCTCAAGGCACCGGGGATCTACGTCGACATCGTCTCGGGTGAGCCACTGTTTTCCTCCACCGACAAGTACGACTCGGGCACCGGCTGGCCCAGCTTCACCAAGCCACTGGTCTCGGGGAACGTCATCTCCCGGATCGACAACCATCTGGGCTACCCGCGGGTCGAGATCCGCTCCAAGCATGCCGATTCCCATCTGGGCCACCTGTTCGGCGACGGCCCCGGCCCCACGCGGAATCGCTACTGCATGAACTCGGCGGCGCTGCGCTTCATCCCCGCCGCGGATCTGGTCAAGGCCGGCTACGGCGAGTTCGCACCCCTGTTCGCGCCCAAGTCAGGCCGCTGACGCCCCGCTGACTCGGAGGTCCCATGGCGGACCAGGATGAGCGCATTGCCCGTCTGGAGCGTCGACTGGCAGTCGTCGAAGGGCTGCTGCGTCAGGCGCTCAATAGCTCAACCCCGTCCGCCGCTCCGCCACTGACCGGACAGATCACTCCGGTTACCAGACGCCCCCTGCGCGAGCGCCTGGCCGAGACCACACCATCAGCCCTGCCCCCCGCGGCCCCGCGTCGGCTGCTCGGCGAGGAGTGGCTGGGCCAGCGGGGGCTGCTCGCCCTCGGTGTGCTCTGCACCATTCTGGCTGCAGGCTTTCTGCTGCGCTTCGCCATCGACCAGGGGTGGATCTCGCCACTGGTACGGTGCCTGGTCGGCGGGGTTGTTGGTGTTGGGCTCAGCCTGGTCGGGTGGCGGGAGTACCGCAAGCACCTGCGGACCTACGGCGTCGCCCTGATCGGCCTGGGTGCGGCAGTGGTCTATCTCGCCGTCTGGGCCGCCGGGGCGCGCTACGGGTTGCTGAGCGTCACGGCTGGGCAGATCCTGCTGGCCCTGATCTCCTACCTGCTCGCGGCGGCGGCGTTCATGCTCCGGCGCGAACTGCTGGCCATCGTGGCCATTGGCGGTGCCTTCCTGGCTCCGCTGCTGCTGGACAATCCTGCGGCGGGACCAACCGCGCTGGTGCTGTACCTGGTGACCGTGGTGGCCACCATCGGCGGAGTCGCCCACGCCTGGGGCTGGCAGCGGACCATGCTGCTGCTGCTGATCGGGTGGGGCATCCTCGGTGGCGAGGCCATGGGCGACCCCCTCACCGGCGCCCTGCTGGCGACCGCCAGCGCACTCGGTGTGGGACTGCTGGGCATTCACTCGGCGAGTCGGCATGGCTGGACCGGGATCCGACTGCTGGCCTCAGCCGTGGCCTGGTACCACCTCGCGATGGTCTCGACGCTGGGTGGCAATGCCGCGCTGTACCCCCTGATGGCCTCGTCCCTGCTGATTTACCCGATCTGGCAGACCACCTGGCGCACCGACGACACCTGGCCCGTGGCGCCGCGACCGGCCGGGCTGGTGGAAGGACAGGCCTGGGTCTGGCAGCAGCTCACCTTTGCACTCCAGGCGCTGGGACTGGTCATTGTCTTCGGTCCTGCGCTGGCCCAGATCACCACGGTCACACCGGTGGATGCCTTCCTGGTCGTCGGCCTTGGCCTCCTGGCGGCCTCGTATGGCGGGCGGCGTGCGGCGCCGGGTGCGCTGCTGGGCGCGGCTGTCCTGGCGGTGGGAACCCTGGGTATGGGGTTCGAGCCCCTGTGGGGCATGATCCTGCTCCTGTTGACTATCGGTGTTGCGCTGCTCGACCACCTGCTGGGGCGACGCGACGGCCGCTGGTCGGCGGTGATGCTGATGGTGCCGCTGGTCGCCCTGGTGGCGGACAGCATGCCGTCACTGTCCAGCAGTCTGCCAGCGTTCCTTCACCCCTGGGCCCTGGTCACCTGGGGAACGGTGGTCACGCTGGTGCTGCTGGCGCGCGGACTCTGGTGTCGCACGCCCATGCCCTTCGGCTGGTACCCCGAGGAACCGCCGCCTGAGAACGGCCTTGGCCAGCATCTGGTGCCGCGGATGGTGACGGGTCTCTGGAGCACCGCCGCCGTGCTCCTCTGGGGTGGGGTGTCGTTCGAACTGGTCCGGGCGGCGCACCAGATTGGCCTCACACCGGAGGCTGCGCTGCTCGCCGCGGGGTTGGCCGTCAGTGTCTGGTGGGCCTGCTGTGCCGCCGCGCTGCTGGTGCACGGTTTCCGGTACAACCAGCGGGTCACCCGCACGGCCGGGCTGATCGGGGCACTGGTGGTGGTGGCCAAGGTGCTGCTGATCGACCTCGCCTCCCTCGATGCGCTCTACCGGGTCGGCTCACTGGTCGTCACCGCGCTGCTGCTGCTGGTCACCGCCCGACGCTATCATGTGCTCGCTTCACGCCTCCCCGAGGGCGAGGCTGATCCTCCGGGGATGTGAGCGCCAAGTGTTGTCCCGCCTGCCGAAACCGGGCCGACGTCCGGCGCGTACGGTGGGGTCGATGTTCCCTTCATCAACCGCCTCTCTCACCGGAACGAGGTTCTCCATGCGCCATCTCGCCCCGCTGGTACTCCTCCTCGGCCTCGCCGCTCCAGCCGCTGCGCAGCAGGCCGCCCCGCGGACGGCACAGGACTCCGTGCTGGCCGTAGTCACCAAGCTGTTCGACGGCATGAAGACCAAGGACACCACCATGATGCGGTCGCTCTTTGTGCCGGGGGCGCAGATGGGTGGGGTACCGACTGCCCGGCAGCCGATCCCCTTCAGCAGCATCGACGCGTGGATCGCCTCGGTTGGCCGCAGCGCGCCGGGGACGCTGCTCGAAGAGGAACTGCACAATCCCGAAGTGCGTGTCGATGACGGACTCGCCACGGTCTGGACTGAGTACACCTTCAAGATCGATGGCAAGCTGTCGCACTGCGGCTTCGATGCGTTCCAGCTCGCGCGGGCGGCGGATGGCTGGAAGATCCTCTTTGTCAGCGACACCCGTCGGACCACGGGGTGTCGCTCGTAGCGATCGATCTGTGGCCCGTGCGCGCGCGCTCAGTCGTCAGGGCGCGCGCCGCAGGATCCGGACGGAGGTCATGACCGTGCTCTCCACCACTCGATCGACAATGTCCATGCCGTCAATGACCCGGCCAAACAGGGTGTAGTCGTGGTCGAGGCGGTAGTTGTCCACCATGTTGACATAGAACTGCCCGTCGCCCGTGTCGCGGCCGCGGGTCGACGTGCCGAGGGTACCACGGTCATGCCAGAGACCGCCGAGTTCCTCGGGCAGGAATCGGGTCGTCAGGCCGGTGTACTCATCGGCGCCCGGACTGGCGCCCTGAATCACGAAGTTCGGCGCAATCCGGTGGATGGTCAGGCCATCGAAGCGACCCGCGTCCGCATTGGCCACGAAGGTGGCCACGGTGACGGGCGCGACGTCGGTCATCAGCGCCACCGTGACCTGGCCCAACCCTTCAAAGGTGATGGTCGCTGTGGCACCAGCCAGGCTGCGGAGTGTCGCGAGCGAGGGCAGGTCGACCACTGGTGCAGCGATGGTGACCGGTGCCACGGCAGTCCCGGTCCATCGAGTCAGCATCTCCGCCACCCGAGCCGCCACGGTGGGATCGACGTCAGCCAGCATCGGGCGCAGGACGGGCTCAATACTCCGCACATCGAACTCGTCCAACCGCGCCAGCAACTCCATCTTGGCGTCACGCAGGGTCGCGGACCCGGCGCGGTGCAACCCGACCAGCGCAGCCGCCATGGCCGGAACAGCCTGCGTCGCCCCGCTCCCCTTCAGCGTCTGCGCGGCCTTCAGCAGCAGGCCGTGATGGTCCCGCTGCAGTGCGGCGATGGCATCGGCGACCGTGGTGAGCGCCGTGGTGGCGACGTTCGGGTCCGGATCCCGCGCCAGTCGGGCCAGCGTGGCACTGTCCCCCAGGAGTCGGGCCACTGTGGCGGCGCGAGTCCGTACCTGCGGGCTGGGGTCGGCCGCAAAGCGGGGCAGTAGGGCGCGTGCGGTGTCGGGCAGCAGACGGGCCAGTGCCAGGAAAGCCTGGGACCGGTCATGCCAGCGGCTGGATGTCAGCAGCGGCAGCAGTGGGGCAGGGTCACAGCGGCGGCTGGCGATCTGGTCGATGGCCAGCATGGCCACATGCGGGTTGTCGTCCTTCAATGCGGCCGAGGCCCGCTCGCAGGATCCGGCCAGTCGCAGGACATCGTACCGGACCAGCGGGGAGGGGTCGTCGATCCACTGCGGCTGGGCCATCACGGCCAGTCGGCGGATCAGCGGCTCGGGATCGGCCAGGGCGCGCGCCAGCGTGAGGCTGTCGCGATCCCGCACGGTACCGAGTGCCGCCATCAGGTAGCGCCGGATGGCTACCTCGGGCTCCTGCTGGAAGGCGCGGCGCAGGGCCACCAGCCCATCCCCAGCGGGCCGGATGGTGCGTTGCAACCGGTAGAGTGCCTCCAGGCCGCGGGCCGCGCCGAGTCGGACGACAGCATCGCCGTCCCGCAGGCCGTCGAGCAATGTGGACTCGGCCCAGGCAGGGGCGGGCTGCATCCGGCCGATAGCGCCGAAGAGAGCGGCCCGCACCGACGGGGTCCGTTCGGACCGGAGCAGGCTGTCCGCTGCAAATGGCGCGCGCAGGTGGGCCAGCGCATCGGCGGCCTCCTCCCGGACGGTGGCAGTCCGGGCGGTCAGGTGCGGCGCCATCATCGGAATCAGCGCCGGACGTTGGAGGCGCCCCATGCCGCGGATCGCCTGGATCTGCACCAGCGTATCGGAGGATGCCGCCCCGGCCATCAGGGCGGAGACATCCTCACTGCGGTGGTGCACGGTCTCGAGGATGCGTTGTTCCAGCGGAGCCTGGGTCAGCAACGGGAGCAGGAGAAGCCACATCTGGTGCGTATCCTGAGAAGGCTGGGGGAGGAGGTCGTGACACAGGATATCTACCGAGGCAGGGGGGTGACGGCAACCGCCGATGGGTGGCGGAGCGGGGAGGGAGGGCCTAGCTTGGGACAGTTCGATCGGTTCCACCCCCTGCTCACCGTCCTGCCGGAATCTGTCATGCGTTCTCCGATCCCCTGCTGGTCACTCCTGCTGTCGCTGCTTGCCGTCACCCCCGCCTTCGGGCAGACGGCTGTCGATACCGTTGCCGTGCAGCGCGCAGCCGTGATCCATATCATGGAACAGAAGTCCTACCACACCACCGGTACGCCTGCCGCCGTCTGCCTCTCGATGGGCACACCTCGGCCCCCTGTGCAGGGTACACAGATGCCACTGACCCGGTTCGTTGATCCCTCGCAGGCCCTGCTCAAGGCCCTCGCGGGGGCCAAGCTGCCCATGGTGCCCGGCACTCGCTGCCATGCCGATCCGGCCCGCAAGATGGCCATCGTCGACTCCGTCAACCGTCCGCGCCGGACCGCCATCGCCATCATCCTCTCGCCGGTCCGGGTGACCACCGACGGCCGCCGGGCCTCACTGCTGGTCGATCGCGCCTACGATGTCACCACGGCCCGCGGGCACATCTGCACCCTCACACGGACCGGCACCGCCTGGAAGGTCGATCGCTGCGAGATCACCTGGGGGACCTGACCCGGAGTCGACCCGGCCAGTTGCCGCAGAGCCCCGCCACGCCAAGCTGACGGAGTCGGCTGGCAGTCGCTTCGTCGTTCACGGTCCAGGCGATCACGTCGATCCCCGCCGCCCGGCACTGTTCAACCAGGGCCCTGTCGATCAGGACAGCCTCCTGCCAGAGAGCCCGCGCCCCGGCGGCGAGCACGGGCGTCACCGGATCGACGGGGTAGGAGCTGGAGAGCACCCCGTAGCCACGCGCCGGGTCGCGCTGATGCAACCGCTGGATGATCCGGTGATCGAAGGCATGCACTTGGATCCGCTCTGTCCTCGCCGCTCCGGCGAGTTGCGCCACCAGAGCGGCCTCGCCATCGGCTTCGAGTGCTTTGACCTCCACATACACCATCAGCTCGTTCGCCGCCTCCAACGCCTCCCGCAGCGAGGGTGGCGGGCTGCCGTCGGCAAGCCGATGCTGTTGCAGACGGGCCAGTGTTGCCGTGGCGATCGTCGTCCCGTCGGCCAGGCAGGGGTCATGGTGCACCAGGAAATCCCCATCGGCGGTCATGTGGACATCCAGCTCGATGCCATCGGCCCGATGCTCCACACTCTCCACAGCGGCGCGGAAGGCCGCCAGCGAGTTCTCCGGATGCTCGCCCGAGACGCCACGGTGGGCGATGATCACGGGCTGCTCTGCTGTGGATGATTCTGGGGACGGCATGTGTACTCGCTGGGGAGAAGGTGGCAGACTTCGGACGGGGGAGGTCACTGTCCACACCAGGTGGAAGATGTGGAGTCCGGTTTCCACAAGCCAGTCCGGTGGCAGGGAACGGCCCGGAATCAGGCCGGACCTGCTAGATTTGGTGCTGGCAGTTCCGCCCGTCCCAGCAGCCATCCGCCCGGAGGGAAACCCATGCTTGATGCCGCGCTGATCGGAACACTGGTCGGGATCCTGACCAGCCCCTATGTCATCCCAGTTCTGCTCGCTCTGGCCATTCTCGGCCTGCTGTTCGAGTTCAAAGCCGGGACCTTCGGCGTAGGGCTTCTGGTCTCCTTCTTCTCGCTGGGCGCCTTCTTCGGCTCGGCCGTGTACCTGGGGCACGCTGGCGGTACCGAGATCACGCTGCTCGCCATCGGTGCACTCCTGCTGGTCGCCGAGGCCATTCTGATCCCTGGATTCGGGTTTGTCGGCGCGGCTGGACTCGCGGCCCTGATCACCGCAGTCGTGTTCACCGTCAATGCCATTCCGGGTGCGGGCGCGGGGACCGTCGTCGGTGTGCTCGGCGCCAGCACGGCGCTGACCCTGTCGGTCTTCCTGGCTTGGATGCGGCATCTGCCGAACTCGACGCGGTTCGCCGGACTCTTTCTGCGTTCCGCCACGGATCGCGCCGAAGGCTACATTGCGGCACCGGAACGACCGGATCTGGTAGGGCAGAGTGGCATGGCGGTCACGGCGCTGCGTCCGTCCGGAACCGTCGAGGTTGCGGGGGAGCGCGTCGACGTAGTGACCGAGGGTGAGTTCCTCCCCGCGGGTACACCGGTGGTCCTGGTTCGTGCCGAGAGCTACCGGCACGTGGTCCGGGCGGTGCCGGTCCTCTCCGATTCTCAGACCTGACAAGGACGAACTGATGGGAAATGAACAGGTTGGTGGCGCGATGCTCGGCGTCATGGTGGTCCTCGCGATCCTCTTCACGACGCTCTTTTTCCGGTTCATCCCGATCGGGCTCTGGATCCGGGCCTTCGCCTCGGGTGTGCGGGTGTCGTTCCTGACGCTGTTCGGGATGCGGCTGCGGCGCGTGGATCCCAGTCGCATCGTCGACTCGCTGATCACCTCGACCAAGGCCGGGCTGCCGCTGGGGATCAACGAACTCGAAGCGCACTTCCTCTCCGGCGGGAACGTCAGCCGAGTGGTCAACGCCCTGATTTCGGCCGACAAGGCCGGCATTCCGCTCTCGTTCAAGCAGGCTACGGCCATCGACCTGGCCGGGCGTGATGTGTTTGAGGCCGTGCAGGTGAGCGTGAACCCGAAGGTGATCACCACACCCAAGGTGGCGGCCATGGCGCGGGACGGCATTCAGCTTCTGGCGCTGGCGCGGGTCACGGTGCGGGCCAACGTGAACCGGCTGGTCGGCGGCGCGGGCGAAGAGACCATCCTGGCCCGGGTTGGCGAGGGCATCGTGTCGACCATCGGGTCGGCGGATTCCCACAAGGCGGTCCTCGAGAACCCCGACATGATTTCCAAGACCGTGTTGGCCAAGGGGCTCGACGCGGGGACGGCCTTCGAGATCCTCTCGATCGACATTGCCGACGTCGATGTCGGCAAGAACATCGGCGCGGAGTTGCAGACCGATCAGGCCGAGGCCGACAAGCGCATCGCGCAGGCGAAGGCGGAGGAGCGCCGCGCGCTCGCCGTGGCGATGGAGCAGGAGTATCGCGCCGAGACACAGCGGGAACGTGGCCGTCTGGTGGCGGCCGAAGCGGCGATCCCGATGGCGGTGGCCGAGGCGCTCCGCTCCGGCAACCTGGGCGTGATGGACTACCAGCGGTACCAGAACGTCCAGGCGGACACCGAGATGCGTCGGGCGTTGGCCGGCGGCACGGACACCCAGTCGGCTGAGGGCATCGGCTGATGGACGGCGGGCTCGTCCCCTTTCTCCTGTTCGCGGCCTTTATCGTGACCCGGATTCTCGGGGCGGCGAAGCGTGCGGGGGCCTCGGGGCAGCCACCGCGCGTGCCGCAGCCCGGTCCCCAGGCCCCGACTGGCGGAGCACGGCGGGCACCACGCACCCTGGCGGAACTGCTCGCCGAGATGCAGGCCGAGTTGGAGAAAGGACTGCAGCCACCGCCAGTGGGGTATGAGCCGGAGGCGGAGCCGGTGGCATCGTTGCCGGTACCGGTACCGGCCAGGCTGCCGGCACCAAAAAAGAAGAAGCTGCCCAAGCCGACGGCCGCACCGCTCGACCTGTCGCACGATGCCCAGGCCGAGCAGATCATTCAGGCGCGGCGGGCGGCGGCTGATCGACCGACCGACCTGGCCCCGATGAAGGTTGCTGTGATCCCGGCGGCGCTGGCCCCGATGGAGCGCCCCCGCCAGCGTCCTGCTGCGGCGGTCTCCCTGCTGCGTGGTAGTGTCCGGGAGGGGATGATCTGGCGTGAGATTCTGGACCGCCCGGTCTCGATGCGTGGTGGTCGCTGAGACGCAGCGCTTGCCTGAACACGGGGACGGGGGCATTCTTGGTCCGCGCCCGAGTGGTGGAATGGTATACGCAGCGGACTCAAAATCCGCCGCCTTCACGGGCTTGTGGGTTCGAGTCCCACCTCGGGCATCAGGAGCGGCGCGCCTCCCCATGGGGCGGGCCGCTCATGGCATCCTGCGGCGCATGGTACCGGCGACCCCATCGTTCGGGTGCTCGAATCGGTATTCTCCGGTTGGACGTCACGTTGCGTCTCACAAGGAGACGACGGCGTGGCCTCGGGGCGCAGCACTTCCCCTGGCGATGTCCTCTGCCGATGTTTGGACCCGGGGGATGTCTCTTGACCTGTTGCACCACGTGGTGGTGAAGGAATCGAGGATCAGTTGGCGGTGATTGCAGCACGAGTCCTGGGGTCACCTCAGGTAACGATCGACGGGGCGCCCGCGCCCGCCGAACTGCTCTGGCGCAAGCACCTGGCGGTCTGCCTGCTGTTGTGGACGTCCCCGGACCGCACCTGCTCCCGCGCCGAGCTGGCCAGCATGCTCTGGGGCGACAAGGACGAGGCCGCCGCCCGGCACTCGCTGAATGAAGCCCTGCGGGTGATCCGTCGGACGGTGGGCCAGGAAGCACTGGAGACCGAGGGCGAGACCATCCGTTGGGTCCATGACCTGACCATCGACCTCGACGACTTCACCGCCGAGGAAGGCAACGACCCGATGAAGGCATCCACGCTGGTCGGTGGTGCCTTCTGCGAGGGATTCGCCATCGAGGATGCCCCGGCGTTCACCGCCTGGCTCGACGTCACTCGACGGGCCTGGGGCGAGCGGATTGCGGTAGTGTTGCTGCAGGCGGCTGCGCGGCACACGGCGGCCGGCGAGCATGTCTTCGCGGTGGCGCGGAGCACCGCGGCTCTGGCGCTGACTCCCACCAGCGATCGCGCCGCGCGCGGGGTGATCCGTGCGCACGGGCATGCCGGGGATCCGGCTGCCGCGCTGGCTGCCGGCCGCGCCTTTGCGCTCCACCTGCAACAGACCTCTGATGCCCAGCCTGAGGCGCAGACCCGCGCCCTGATGGTCCGCATTGCTGCCGGCCGCACGCCCAGGACGCACCCGGACAACATGCCGACGGTGCGGCGGCCGCCCTTCTTCGGCCGCTACCAGATCCTGTCCCGCAGCCTGGCCATCACCCGCGCCGCAACCGCTGCCCGCCAACCGACCATGATCGTGCTCAGCGGCGACAGTGGCAGCGGCCGCAGCCGGGTGCTGGAAGAGATCATCTGGCGGACCATGCTGGACGGCAACGTGGTCAGTACCATGCGGGCAGTGGACAGCGACCTCGACAATCCGCACGCGCTCTGGCTCGGACTTGCCTCGGGCGGTCTGCTCGACGCGCCGGGCGTGGGCCGCGCGCCCACCGCACTGCTGGCTGGTGTGGCAGCCCTCTCGCCGGAGTGGGCGGAACGCTTCCCGGTGACCCGTGGCGCCACCGGCTTGCCGCTGTCCGACGCCGTCACCGGTGTGATCCGGACCGTGGCCGACCGGACGCCCCTCCTGCTCGCCATTGATGATGCCCACTGCCTCGGCGAGAAGGGCATGTTCCGGATTCCTCGCCTGCTGCGCGCCCTGGTCGAGATGCCGGTGACCATTGTCGTCACGCTGGACAGCGGCACCCCTTCCGCGGCAGCCGACGAACTGCGGCGCCTCGCCCAGCGCGAGACGCCTGGCGCCACCATGCACCTGGATGCCTGGGAAGTCGGCGAGTTCGAGCAGTTGATCAGTTGGGCCTTGCCGGACTGGGACGACGGCGATCGCCAGCGCCTCGCGCGGCGCCTGCAAACGGAGTCCAATGGCCGTCCGGCCCTGGCCATCGAGCTGCTCACCGGCGTCCGCGAGGGACTGCCCCTCGATCTCGATACGGGCACCTGGTCCATCGCCGATCTGGCCACCGAACCGGTCGCTGCCGATGCCATCCCCGATTCGGTCCACTCGGCGATCCGCCTGGCCGTGGGGCGGTTGCCGGCTCCGCATCGTCAGGTGCTGCTGGCAGCGGCCCACCTGCCCGAGCCGGTGGCCGTGGGCACGCTGAGTCAGGTGGTCGACCTGGCGGATCCAGCCGAGCTGCACGCCATTCTGGATCAGCTCGAATGGGAGCGCTGGCTGATCGCTGACGGGCGGGGATACTCCTTTGCCTCGACTCCGGTCCGCACTGTGGTGAGCCGGGATGTGCTCACGCCCGCCGATCGGCAGGTCCTGGCGGACCGGATGGCCGGCGCACAGCAGTAGCGTCAGTTCGGGCAGGGCAGTGGGGCATTATCTTGCCCGCATGATCGCAAGGGTTTTCACCCTGCCGTGTGCCCACCTCCCTGCTGGAGTCCCATGAGCGTCAGCGTCGCCCAGCGAGTCGCCGATCCGGTCGATCTCGACACCCCGCTATTGATGGTTCCCGTGGCGCAGGGCGCCCTGCCCGAGGCCCTGACCCCGCTGGACGCGGCCCTGCACGGCCTGCTCACGCGCGGCTACGCCTCCGGCGATTTCCGTGGCGCGCCCAACGAGACCCTGCTGCTCTACGGCTCGGGCACCATCGGGCGCGTGCTGCTGCTCGGGCTCGGTCCAGCGGCCGATGTCACCGGCAATGGCCTGCGTCGCGCCGCCATGATCGGCGGCAAGCGCGCCCGCACCATCGGCGTGCCCAATGCCAGCCTGCTGTATCTCCCCGACCAGGCACCGGCGGTGGACGCGGCCCGCGCGGGACAGTCGCTGGCCGAGGGTCTGCCCTTCGGAGCCTGGCACTATCCCGACCTCAAGCGCCCGGCCGATCCGCCCAAGCCGGCCTTCACCCAGGCCGACATCGTCACCCGCCAGGCCGATGAGGCCTTTGCCGCTGGGGTCGAGCGCGGCCTCGCGGTGGCCGCCGGACAGGAACTGACCCGCTGGCTGCAAGTGCTCCCGGGCAATACCTGCACGCCCGCCTTCCTGGGCGAGCAGGCGCAGGCGCTGGCCAGCCGACACAACCTGACCGTGACCGTGCTCGATCGCGACGCCATCGTCCGCGAAGAGCTGCATGCACTGATGGCCGTGGCGCAGGGCAGCGCCCTGGAGCCGCGCTTCATCGTGCTGGAGTATCGCGGCAGCGACGCCGCGCCGATGGTCCTGATCGGCAAGGGCATCACCTTCGACACCGGCGGCATCTCGATCAAGCCCGCCCAGTCCATGGAAGACATGAAGTACGACATGTCGGGCGCGGCCGCCGTGCTCGGCACGTTCGAGACCCTGGGCCGGCTGCGCCCTGCGGCCCACGTCATCGGCATCATCCCGACCTGCGAGAACATGCCATCGGGCACGGCCTACAAGCCTGGCGACGTGGTGCGTTCGCACTTCGGCAAGACCATCGAAGTGGTCAACACCGACGCGGAAGGTCGTCTGGTGCTGGCCGATGCGTTGTCCTGGGCCCGACGCTACCAGCCAGCCGCCGTCATCAACTGCGCCACGCTGACCGGTGCCGTGGTCATCGGCCTGGGTCACCTGGCCAGTGGCGTGATGGGCACCGACGACGCGCTGATCCAGGAGGTCATCGCCGCGGGGGAACGCGCCGGCGAACGGGGCTGGGCTCTGCCGCTCTGGGACGAGTAC
Source organism: uncultured Gemmatimonadaceae bacterium (assembly GCA_964421625.1). Classification (GTDB taxonomy): domain Bacteria; phylum Gemmatimonadota; class Gemmatimonadetes; order Gemmatimonadales; family GWC2-71-9; genus Palsa-1233. The sequence continues at coordinate 19,800 of CAYQXR010000005.1, forward strand.
CGCGAGCTGATCAAGTCGGACATTGCCGACATGAAAAACAGCGGCGGCCGCTCCGCCGGGACCATCACCGCCGGCTGGTTCCTGCGGGAGTTTGTCGAAGGATTCCCCTGGGTCCACATCGACATTGCCGGTACGGCCTACGCCGACGGTGAGTCGGCCACCCAGCCACGCGGTCCCACCGGCGTGCTGGTCCGGCTCTTCACCGAGTTCGTGCTGGCCCGCTCCTGACCGTGCTGCGCCGAGGCGCTCTCTCTGCGGTGCTCCTCCTGGTGGGAGCGCTCCCGCTCGCGGCCCAGGTCATGACGCAGGCTCAGATCGACTCGCTGCGCGCCGATTCCCTGCGGTTGGTCGACTCGATCGCCCGGGCCAATATTCCGAGTGCGCGCACCACGCGCTACCTGGACAGCAAGGCCCAGGAGCGCGTCCTGCTGCCGGTGCAGCCGCAGGCGGGCGGCGAGTTCACCATGCCGGTGGGCAGCCGCCGCATCTTCGTGCGCGACTCCATCGACTGGGCCACGGCCCAGACCCTCAGCGATCTGCTGAGCCGGGTCCCCGGCATGACCATCCTGCGCGGTGGCAGTTTCGGTCGCCCGGAACTGCCCAACTACCAGGGTAGGGGTGCCGCTGCTGTGGAGTACTGGCTGGACGGGGTGCCCTACCTGCCGCTCGGGCCGGACTCTGCCGCGGTCGATCCGTCGGCCCTCGCGCTCTGGCTGCTGGACCGTGTGGAGGTGGAACAGGGCCTCGGGCTGTTGCGGGTGCATCTGTACACCCGGCAGCATGCCGGGGCGCTCACCCGGACGCGGGTCGGCTTCGGCTCCGGTGATCAAGGCCTGGGGCGCTATGCGGGCTCCTTCGAACGACGCTATCCCTCCGGCCTCGGGCTGAGCCTGCTGGCGGACAACTTCAGCATCAACGCCCCGACCGACGGCAGCGGTGGTCATGCCGCCACCAACGGACTGATCCAGCTCTCCTGGGTACCGCACGACCGGCTCGGCCTCCAATACCAGATGGCTGTTCTGGCGACCGACCGGGAAGCACTGCTGCGCGACGCGGATACCCTCTCACCGGTGGTGCAGGGGACCCGTGTCGATCAGCAACTTCGCCTCGCCTGGCGCGCCACCAGCGGCCCGCTGTCGCGCAGCCTGCATGGCGTGCTGGGGACATCCTCCTGGCGTGGCGATGACGTCAGCCAGTCGATCCGCCACGCGGGCGTGATCGCCGCTACGCGGACCCCAACCTGGTCGGCGCAGGGTCGGCTCTTTGCGCACTCGGGGCCGACACCGTTCGACCTGCGACTCGACGGCGGCTGGTCGCCCTCGGCGCGGACCACCGGATCGCTCGAACTTGTTTGGCAGGAGCACACCGCCTCCCGCAGTAGTCAGTATCTCACCGGGCGATTCGGCACCCGCCTGCCACTCGGCGTGGACCTGGTCGGCATGGTGCGGAATGGACACCGGGTGCAGAGTCCCGCGCTCGTGGATGAATCCGAACAGCGCTTCACCGACCTGGGCTGGACGGCCTCATGGCAGCGGGAGCGTCTAGGTGTCGAGGTGGGGTATGCCCGCAACGACGGCTGGCGTCCGGTCCCGTTCCGGCAACTGACGCTCTACCCCTACCTGTATCCGCTGCCGACCACCGAGTGGCTCACGGTGGATGCCCGGTATCGGGTCTACAACTGGCTGAGCCTGGAATCGACTTACAGCCATCCGTTGCTGGGGGCGCAGCCCAACGGAGCGCCGCCACATCAGGCGAGAACCACGGCCACGGTCCACTCCAAGTTCCTGCACAACTTTCCGAGCACGGCCTTCGATCTGAAGGTCCAGGTGATGGCCGAGAGCTGGTCGACCGGCGTGGTCGGTCTCGACCGCGGGGGCGATGCCGTCGCCATGCCGGGGCGCACCTTCCTGCGCGGCGTGGTGCAACTCCGGATCGGTCCGTTCATCGCCTACTACGATCGGGTCAACCTGCGCGGCCGGGCCCAGAGCCAGGTCCGTGGGTACCCGGTCCCGGCCCTGAGCAGTCTGTTCGGCGTGCGCTGGGCGTTCTCGAACTGAGCAGGAGACGGCAACCATGGCCTTGAGCATGACGGGATTCGGAGCCGGCGAAGTGCTGGTCGGCACGCGCGTGCTGCAGGTCGAGATCCGCGCCGTCAATCACCGGTTCTTCAACTTCACTGCCCGACTGCCCGGCGACCTCCAGACGCACGAGGTGACTGCCCGCGAGCGGATCCGGCAGCAGCTTGAACGCGGACACATCACCCTCGCAGGCCGTTGGCACGAGGAGGTCACCGACGGAGCCGTCTCGGGCGATGCGCCGTACCGGGACGCACTGATCCGACTGACCACCCTGCGGGATGCCCTGGGACTCACCGGCGACATCACGCTGGATCAGGTCCTCCGGAATGCCGACATGGCCCGGCCGCCGCGCGAGATGGAACGCCCCGAGCTGCCCTGGGAGGCCATCGCGCCTGCCATCGACGCGGCCATCACGGCCTGCCGGGCAGCGCGCGAGCGGGAGGGTGAGGCGTTGATCGCAGCACTCCGCGGTCATGCGGCTGCCCTGGCGACCAGCCGGGACCGCATCGCAGCATGGGCTCCCCAACGCCTGCAGCGGGAACACGAGCGACTGCGACAGCAACTCGCGCTGCTGCTCGACGGTGCAGCCACGCCCGAGGCCAGAGTGGCCGAGGAGATCGCCCTCTACGCCGACCGGGTGGATATCACCGAGGAACTGGTGCGACTTGCCGCGCACCTGGCCGCAGTTGACGAAGCGCTGGCCCAGGCCGGACCCATCGGCAAGCAGCTCGGCTTTCTGGCCCAGGAACTCGGGCGCGAGATCAACACCATCGGCTCCAAGGCCAATGATGCCGCCATCACCCGTGAGGTGATCGCCATGAAGGGCGCACTCGAACATCTGCGGGAGCAGGTGGAGAACCTGGAATGACTCCATTCGTCGTCGTGCTCTCCTCGCCATCCGGCGGGGGCAAGAGCACCATCGCCCGCCGCCTTCTCGCCGAACGGGAGGACTGCGGCCTGGCGGTGTCGGCCACCACCCGGGCCCCGCGCGCCGGGGAGGTCGACGGCCAGCACTACTACTTCCTGGCGCCCGACGCGTTCGAGGCCGACGTCCAGGGTGGGGCCTTCCTGGAACACGCCATCTACAACGGTCAGCGGTATGGCACGCTGCTGCGCGAGGTCCAGCGGATCCTCGAGTCCGGGCGCCATGTCATTCTGGACATCGAGGTGGTGGGAGCCCGGCTGGTCCGAGAGCGGGTCGATGAGACCATTCTCATCTACATCGTGCCGCCATCCGGGCCGGAACTGGTCCGGCGCCTGGAGGGGCGGGGAACCGAGTCCGAGTCGGCCATCCGGGGTCGGCTGTCCCAGGCGCTGGAGGAACTCTCTGCCGCCGATCAGTATGATTATCTTGTGGTCAATGACGTCCTGGACGAGGCGGTGGCGGCGGTCCATGCCATCCTCGACACGGCGTCCCGTCGCATCGACCGCCGGGGCGGATCGCGCCCCATGCTGGAGCGGATCCGGACCGAGATCGCGACCGAGCTGGCTCATCGTCTGGAGGAGTAGCATTCATGGAAATCTTTACGCCGCATGAAGTTGCCGACAACGCCGGCTCCAAGTACCGGGGCATTCTGGTGGCGGCCCGGTTCGCCCGCTATCTGAACGAGTTCCCCCGCGAGACGGTGGCGAGCTGGGAGCAGATTGGCGGCCGGAAGAAGCTGACCACCATGTCGCTGGAGAAGCTGACCGATGGCGAGCTGACCTTCCGCGAGCTTCGGCGCCGCCGCAGCGAGGCGTAGACCGTGTGGGCCGGCCGTCATGTCATCCTCGGGGTGACCGGGGGGATCGCGGCCTACAAGACGGTACAACTGGCGCGTGACCTGACCCGGCTCGGTGCGACGGTGGACGTCGTACTGAGCCGCGGTGCTGAACGGTTCATCGGTCCGGTCACCTTCGAGGCCGTCACCCGCCGCCCGGTGCGGACGTCACTCTGGACCGCCGGTGAAGCCCTCGACCACATCGCGCTCGGGCGCGATCCCGATCTCATCATTGTGGCTCCGGCGACGGCGCATTGCCTGGCCCGCTGTGCCGCCGGACTCAGCGACGACCTGTTGACCACCCTGCTGCTTGCCGCCACCGCGCCGGTCCTGATCGCCCCTGCCATGAACGACGGGATGTACGAGCACCCTGCCACGCAGGACAACCTCGCGCGCCTGGCGCAGCGCGGCTGGTCGGTGGTCGGCCCGGCCATCGGTGATCTGGCCGAAGGACCGTCCGATCGGCCGGGCCGGATGGTGGAGCCCGCCGAAATCCGGACCGCCGCCGAACGCATCCTGACTGGCAATGGCCCGCTGACCGGGCTGCGGGTGGTCATCACGGCCGGGGCCACGCGCGAGCTGCTCGATCCGGTCCGCATCATCACCAACCGGTCGAGCGGGAAGATGGGATACCGCCTGGCCGAAGCGGCCTGGCGCCGCGGCGCCGAAGTGGTGCTGATCAGCGGCCCCTCGACGGAAGCGCCGCCCTACGGCGTACGCACCATCCCCATCCAGAGCACCCGCGAGATGGCGGAGGCCGTACACCAGGAGGTACCGTCGGCGGATGTGTTCATCATGGCCGCTGCCCCGGCCGACTTCCGCCCCGCCACGGTGCGTGACGTCAAGCTGCCGCGCGCCGATGGCGGCTTCTCGCTGGCCTTCGAAGCCACTGAGGACATCCTCCAGAGCACCATCCCGCTGCGTCACGCCGGGATGACGGTGGTGGGCTTCGCGCTGGAGACCGGCGATGCCGAGGTGCGGGCTGCCAGCAAGTTGCAGCGCAAGCAACTCGACCTGGTGGTCGCCAACGATGCCCTGGTGGAGGGTGCCGGGTTCGAGGTAGATACCAACGTGGTGACCATCCTCGACGCACGGGGTGTGGCCCGGCGGGAGCCGTTGCAGAGCAAGGCCCGGATCGCCGAGGCGATTCTCGATGCCGTTGAGGCCTACCGTGTCGGATGAGCTGCGTCGTTATCTCGAGTTCCAGCGCGACCTCGGCGGCGATGAGCTGATCCTGCCGGAACCGATGGATCTGCGAGCCCGGCTCAGTGTGCGGACCGCCGCAGCGAAATCGGCTCAGGCTCCCCGTGCGGTCGCCGCGCCGCAGGCCACTCCCAGCGCGCCGGTGGTGGCGACCCTGCCGTCGCAGCGTACCATCTATCCGACCGGACTCCCGGAGTTCCTGCAGGGCGCGCCGGAGATTCCGGGTCCCGGTCTGACCATTGCCATGCCGGTGCATCGCGGCGATCCGCGCCAGACGCTGGCCACACTGCCGGATGTGGCTGCGGCCGTGGCGGAGTGTACCCGCTGCGAACTCTGCCGGACCCGCACCAACACGGTGCCGGGCGAGGGCAACCCGACGGCGCGGCTCATGGTGGTGGGCGAGGGTCCAGGCGAGACCGAAGACCTCTCCGGGCGGCCCTTCGTCGGGCGGGCCGGCGAGCTGCTCGACCGGATGCTGGCAGCCGTTCACACGCCGCGCGAGAGCGTCTACATTGCCAACGTCGTGAAGTGCCGTCCGCCGCGCAATCGGGCGCCACTCCCCGATGAGCGTGAGGCCTGCCTCCCGTTCCTGCATCGGCAGATCGCGCTGGTCAAACCAGCCGTGCTGCTTGCCCTCGGCAGTACTGCCGCCGAAGCCCTGCTGGGCGAGCGCAAACCACTGGGCGCTCTGCGCCTCAAGGTGCATCGCTGGGGTGGTATTCCCCTGGTGATCACCTATCACCCCGCAGCACTCCTCCGCAACCCCAACTGGAAACGGCCGGCCTGGGATGACGTCCGCATTGCCCGACAGCTCCTCGACGCCCACGCCTGATCCCTTCCACAATCGCGCTGCGCCCTGGAGCCAGGAGGCCGAACAGGCCGTGCTCGGGGCGATGCTGATTGATGGGGAAGCGGCACTCCGTGGGGCGGAACTCCTCGACGATACCATGTTCTATCGCGAGGGCCACCGGCGTCTGTTCCGGGCGATCCGGACGCTGGTGGAGCAGCGGATGGTGGTGGACCACATCACCCTGCGGGAAGAACTGCACCGGGTCGGCGATCTCGAACTGATCGGCGGGGAGAGCTACCTCGACGACCTGGTCAATGCCATCCCGACGGCCGCGAACATCGAATACCACATCCGGATCCTGAAGGAGAAGGGGATCCAGCGGCGCCTCATCGAGGAGGCGACCCACATCATCACCGAGACCTACGCCGGCAGCGGCAACGCCAGCGAACTGCTCGACCGCGCCGAGGGGCGGATCTTCAAGATCGCCCAGCAGCGGCGGGATGATGGGTTCACCCGGATGAAGGAGATGCTCTGGCCCGCCATGGAGCGGATCGAGAAGCTCCGTGGAGCCACACACGCCATCACCGGTGTGCCCAGCGGCTTCGGTCAACTCGACGATCTGACCACCGGGTTCCAGCCCTCCGAACTGGTGATCGTCGCGGCGCGGCCCTCGATGGGGAAAACTGCGTTCTGTTTGAATATCGCGGCTACCGCAGCGCACCACGAGCATGGCGTGGCGATCTTCTCGCTCGAAATGTCCAAGGACTCGCTGGTGCAGCGCCTGCTGTGCGCCGAGGCGCAGGTCGACTCGCAGGCGGTTCGGCGCGGCACTCTGCGCGACAGCGATTTCACCCGACTGGCCCGCGCGGCCGGCAGCCTGCAGAGCTGTCCGATCTGGATTGACGACACGCCGGCGTTGACACTGCTCGAGATGCGCTCGAAGGCCCGGCGCCTGAAGGCCGAGCACGACTTGAAGCTGGTGATCGTCGACTACCTCCAGTTGATGCGCTCGCCGGAGTACGCCGACAATCGGGTCCAGGAGATCTCCGACATCTCCCGGTCGCTCAAGCAGCTCGCCCGTGAACTCGAAGTGCCGGTGATCGCGCTCTCGCAGCTCTCCCGCGCGTCGGAGCAGCGCGGTGGCGAGCGGGTGCCGCTGCTCTCCGACCTGCGCGATTCCGGCGCCATCGAGCAGGACGCCGACATCGTGCTGTTCATCCATCGTCCGGAGATGTACAAGGACCTGCGGGACAAGGCCGAACAGGCGGGCGAGTCGCTGGACGGGCGCGCAGACATTTACCTGGCCAAGCACCGGAACGGGCCGACCGGTGTGGTGCCGCTGTTCTTCCACAAGCAGTTCACCCGCTTCGACAACCTGACCGACCGCGAGGAGCAGTGAGTCGCGTCCGCAGCGTGTGGCGCTGCACGGCCTGTCAGGCCACGCAGATGCGCTGGGCCGGGCAGTGCGAAGGGTGCGGGGCCTGGAACACGCTGCACGAGGAGCGGGAAGGCCGTACCGCTGATCGCCCCGCCTCCGGCAGCAGCTCGGCGCCGGCCGCCTCGGTGCTGCGCCTCCAGGACGTGGCGCCCTCTCAGTTGGTCCGCTGGAGCACCGGACTGCCTGAGCTGGACTTCGTGCTGGGTGGCGGCATCGTCCCGGGATCGATGACCCTGATCGGTGGGGAACCGGGCATCGGCAAGTCTACGCTGCTGATGCAGGCTGCCGCCGCCCTGGAGGCGGGCGGACGACGGGTGCTCTACGCCAGCGGCGAAGAATCACCCGAACAGTTGCGCCTGCGCGCCGACCGCCTCGGCGGCGGCAGTGGCGCGGTACACGTGGCAGGTGAGACCCGCCTGGAGTCCGTGCTCGCGGCCACGCAGGCCGCCGAAGCGGCGATTCTCATCCTCGACTCGATTCAGACCGCCTGGACCGAATCCCTCGACAGCGCGCCGGGCAGCATCGCCCAGGTGCGCGAATGTGCCGCGCTGCTCATGCGGTTCGCCAAGCGCAGTGGGACGGCGGTCATCATCGTGGGGCATGTCACCAAGGGCGGACTGCTGGCCGGTCCCCGCACGCTGGAGCATGTGGTCGATACGGTGCTCTACTTCGAAGGCGAGGGCGCGCTCGACTACCGGCTGCTGCGGGCCACCAAGAACCGCTTCGGATCGGTCGACGAACTCGGCGTGTTCTCGATGACCGCCACCGGACTGCTCCCCGTCGACAACCCCTCGGCCGTGTTCCTCGAAGCCCGGGCCGCGGGCAGTGCGGGCAGCGCCGTCACCGCGCTGATGGAAGGCACCCGCCCGATGCTGGTCGAAGTACAGGCGCTGGCGGCCCCGTCGGGGTACGGCACGGCGCAACGCGTGGCGGCCGGCCTCGATCCCAAGCGGCTGGCGGTGATCCTGGCCGTGCTGGAACGGCGGGCCGGGCACTCCTTCGCCACCCAGGATGTTTTCGTGCAGGTGAGCGGTGGCCTGCGACTGACGGAGCCGGGCGCCGATCTGGCCGTGGCCGCTGCGCTGCTCTCCTCGCTGCGCGATGCGCCCACACCCGCTGACGCGGTCTACCTCGGTGAGGTCGGGCTGGCCGGCGAGGTCCGTCCGGTCGGGGCCATGGAGCGCCGTCTGGTCGAGGCGCCGCGGCTGGGGTTTCGGCAGGTCATCGGCAGTGGACGGGCCAGTGGCAGCGCCTTCGCCGGACTGCGTCATCATCGGGTGACCCATGTCGATCAACTGGTGGCGACCCTTGTCGACTGAGCGCGATGTCGGCGTAGTGGTCGTCGCGGGCGGCCATGGGCAGCGCTTCGGAGCGGGCATCCCCAAGCAATACCTCCCGCTGGACGGCGTGCCGGTGCTGGTCCGGTCGCTGCGCCCGTTTCTGATTCATCCTGCCGTCGTGGAGGTGGTGCTGGTGCTGCCTCCGGCGGACGCCGAGACCCCGCCGCCCTGGATTGCGGCCCTGGTGGGCGGTCCCCTCCGGCTGGCGGCTGGTGGACCCTCCCGCACCGCCTCCGTGCGCCATGGCGTGGCGGCGCTTTCACCGGCTGCGCGGCAGGTGCTGATTCACGATGCGGCACGCCCGCTGGTCTCGCGGGGTGTCATCGACGCCGTCCTGACCCAGGTCCGGCGCGGAACCGGTGCCGTCCCGGTGGTGCCGGTGACCGATACCCTCAAGCGGGCCGATCCCGTGGGCCGAGTCACTGATACCCTGCCGCGGGCGGGCCTGCTGCGGGCCCAGACGCCGCAGGGCATGCCGCGTGAGCTGCTCGACCGCGCGCTGACCAGCGCCACCGACAGCGTGGAGATCACCGACGACGCCATGCTGCTCGAACAATGCGGGGAGCCTGTGGTGATCGTGCCTGGCGATCCGCGCAATCTCAAGATCACCACGCCCGAGGACCTGCTCCTCGCGGAGTGGTACCTCGGACGGCCGTGACATTCCCCTTCCGTCGGCGCAGCGATGTGGCCAAGGTCTTCCCGGTTGTGGAGCGGCAGTTTGCGGCCGATCGTCTGATCGCCTATCCCACCGAGACCTGCTACGGACTGGGCGGACCGCTCACTGATTCGGCGCTGGACCTGCTCGCCGAGGTCAAGCAGGCTCCGGCCGACAAGCCCCTGCTGTTGCTGGTCTCGTCGCGGGGCATGCTCGACGACTGGGGCTTCGAGGTGGGCGACCGTGAGGCCCGGCTGATGTCCCAGTGGTGGCCCGGGCCACTCACCTTGATTCTGCCCAACCGCGACCTCCGCCTGCCGCGCCGCCTGCGCGGGCCGCGTGCCGGTGTGGCAGTGCGCTGGACCTCGCATGCCGGTGTCGCTGCACTGATCGACCAGCTCGGCTATCCGCTGCTCTCGACATCCGCGAATCCGACCGGTCACCCGCCAGCGCTCGACGTGCGTACCCTCGAGCAGTACTTCGCACGGGCCATCCGGGATCGGTACCTGGAGATCCTCGATGGCGGCACCCTGGTGGATTGCCCGCCATCAACTCTCGTCGATTGCACCGATCAGGACCTCCAGGTGCTGCGTCAAGGAGCCATTCCCGGCGTCGACGTGTTGGCCGCCGGGTCGGCCGCCACGTGAGATTCGCGCCATGAACCATCTGGCCCGGACACCCGCCGTATGATGATCACCTCGCGCACCCAGGTGTTTGCGCTGCTGGGCGACCCGGTCGGACACTCGCTCTCGCCCGATTTCCAGAACGCCGGCTTCCGCGCAGCCGGGATCGATGCTGTCTACGTCGCGCTGCGCACCGACGCGGCGAGTGTGCCTGCCCTGATGCAGCAGCTCGCGGCCAACGGGGGCGGCGGGAACGTGACCATCCCCCACAAGAGCGTTGCGGCGACCGTGGGAACGCCCAGTGCACTGGTCTCGCTGCTGGGAGCGGCCAACACCTTCGGACAGCGCGACGATGTGCTCGTCACGGAGAACACCGATGTGGCAGGGGTGCAGCGAGCCCTGGCCGTGCTGGGCGTCACCGGGGGCAACTGGCTGCTGATTGGCACCGGGGGCAGTGCCCGGGCAGTCATTGGGGCGGCGCAGGCAGCAGGGGCAGGTCTTGCGATCCAGTCGCGGGATCCATCGCGGGCAGCCGCGCTGGCCGCCTGGGCTGCCTCGATCGGCGTACGGACCGTCGCGGAGGACCAGTGCGACGTGGCCATCAATACCACCCCACTGGGGCTGCACGCCGGCGACCCGCTGCCGCTCGATCTGCGCCACGCTCCCGGCGTGACCGCAGTGTTGGACCTGGTCTATCGTCCCGATCGGCCCACGCTCTGGGTCGAGCTGGCTGCCAGTCGAGGCTGCCGGGCCGCCGACGGCCGGGAGGTGCTGCTGGGGCAGGGGCTTGCCGCCTGGGCGCTCTGGTTCCCCGAGGTCTCGCCGCCGGAAGCAGTCATGCGGGCCGCGCTCCATGGCTATCTGGGCTGAGCAACTCGGGTATCTCGAGCGCTGGCTCCTGCCGGCGGAGTGTCTGAGCTGCCAGCAACCCATTGCCGACATCGAGGGCGACCCGCTCATCTGTGCCCTCTGCCGGGTCCGCTGGCGTCGACTGCCTCAGCCGCAGTGTGGCATCTGCGGTGAACCGGCGCCGCTGGGCCTGACCTGCCGCCTCTGCCCGGACTGGCCGGCGGGGTTTGGGCCGGTGCGGAGTGCGGTCCGCTTCGATGACGGGCTCCGCCGCCTGATGCACCTGTTCAAGTATCACGGCTGGTCGCGCCTGGCCGAGGATTTTGCCACGGTCATGCTGCCGCTGTTGCACGATGCACCACCCGATGCCGTCCTGGTCCCGATCCCGGTCAGCGCCGTCCGACGGCGGGAGCGCGGCTACGATCAGGCCGGTCTGGTCGCCACGGCGATCGGCTGGTACAGCGGCATGCCGGTTGCCACTAACCTGTTGCGGCGCATCCGGGAAACCGGTACCCAGACCCGGCTGAGCCCGGAGGCCCGGCGCAGCAATCTGGCCGGGGCCTTCCTGGCGGGGTCGGCGGACCGGCCCCTGATTCTGGTCGACGATGTATTCACGACCGGCGCCACGTTAGTTTCGGCGGCAGAGTCTCTGCTGGATGCGGGGGCTCCGTCGGTGCGGGCGCTGACCGTGGCGCGCGCCGAGGCCCCCCTGAGCGGGGTGGCCGGAACACTCTGACTACTGGAGCCCGCGCAGGGCTGAGGAGCTGTGATGACGGTTCGTGTGGGGATCAACGGGTTCGGCCGGATCGGCCGGAATGTGGTGCGGGCAGCGAAGGCGGCCGGGTTCAACGACATCGATTTCGTCGCCGTCAACGATCTGACCGACACCGCGACACTGGCCCACCTGCTCAAATACGACTCCGTCCACGGCCGCTTCCCGGTCGATGTCCGTGCGGTTGACGGCGGCCTCGACATCGGCGGCGACCACCTGACCGTGCTGTCCGAGCGCGATCCCGCCAAGCTGCCCTGGGGCGACCTCGGCGTCGACATCGTGCTGGAGTCCACCGGCCGCTTCACCGACCGGGCCAATGCCGCCAAGCACATCGAGGGCGGCGCCCGCAAGGTGCTCATCTCGGCGCCGGCCAAGGGCGAGGACAAGACCTTCGTCTACGGGGTCAACCACCTCGACTACGACCCGGCCGTGCATCACGTCATCTCCAACGCGTCCTGCACCACCAACTGCCTGGTGCCGGTGGTGAAGGTCCTGCTGCAGGAGTTCGGGTTCGTCCGCGGCTTCATGACCACGGTCCACTCCTACACCAACGACCAGCAGATCCTCGACCTGCCGCACTCCGACCTCCGGCGCGCCCGGGCGGCGGCCATCTCGATCATTCCGACCTCGACCGGTGCCGCCAAGGCCACGGCGCTGGTCATCCCCGAAGTGAAGGGGAAGATCGATGGCGTGTCGCTGCGCGTGCCCACGCCCGATGTCTCGGTCGTCGACCTGACCTGCACGGTCGAGCGCGGCACCACGGTCGACGAGGTGAACGCGGCCTTCCGGGCTGCGGCAGCCGGGCCGCTGGCGGGCGTGCTGGCCGTGTCGGATGAGCCGCTGGTCTCGGTGGACTACATCGGCAACCGGATGTCCTCGACCATCGACGCGCTGTCGACGGCGGTGATCGACGGCACGCTGGTCCACGTGTCCTCCTGGTACGACAACGAGATGGGCTACTCGGCGCGCTGCGTGGACATGATCCGTCATATCGCGGCGTCGCTGTGAGCAAGCGGACGCTGGCCCAGCTCGACGGGGCGCGGCTCGACGGGCAGCGCGTTGTGGTGCGGGTGGATTTCAACGTGCCCCTGGCCGACGGCCAGGTCGCCGACGACACCCGCCTCCGCGCGGCGCTGCCCACCATCCGCTACCTGCGTGACCATCGGGCCCGCGTGGTGCTGCTGTCCCACCTGGGGCGCCCCAAGGGCGCCCCGGATGCCCGCTACTCGCTGCGTCCGGTGGTGCGCGTTCTGGAAGGCCTGCTGGGGGTTCCCGTCACCTTCCTGGAGGACCCCACCTCCGAGGCCGCGGCCACCCAGGTCCGGCAACTGCCGCGCGGCGGTGTCGCGCTGGGCGAGAACACCCGGTTCTACCCGGGCGAAGAGCAGAACGACGGCGCCCTGGCCGATCAGTTCGCTGCTCTGGGCGATCTCTACGTCAACGACGCCTTCGGAGCTGCGCACCGGGCCCACGCCTCCACCGAGGCGATTTCCCACCGGCTGAAGCCGGCCGTTTCCGGCTTCCTGATGGAGCGCGAACTCCAGTTCCTGGGGCAGGCGGTCGACCAGCCGGTGCGGCCGTTCGTCGCCATCCTCGGTGGCGCCAAGATCTCCGGCAAGATCGACCTGATCGATGCGCTGCTTCCCAAGGTCGATCGGATCCTGATCGGCGGCGCAATGGCCTGCACCTTCTTCCGGGCCATGGGGCTTGCCACCGGAAACTCGCTGGTCGAAGCCGACCGCGTAGATCTGGCAGCACAGCTCCTCGCCAAGGCCGGCGACAAGATCCTGCTGCCCACCGGCGCCCTGATCGCCGAGTCGCTGGCGGGCAATGTCCCGACCCGTGAGGTGTCGCGTGATGCGATCCCGGATGGCTGGGCCATGTTCGACATCGACAGCTCGTCGGTGCAGCGCTTCGCCGAAGAGATTGCCTCGGCGGGGACGGTCATCTGGAACGGGCCGATGGGTGTCTTCGAGACGCCGCCATTCGACCAGGGCACCATGGGCGTGGCGCGGGCCCTGGCCCAGGCCACTGCACGTGGTGCCATCACGGTCGTCGGCGGAGGCGATTCGGCCGCGGCCATCGCCGCTGCGGACCTGGCCGACTCGGTGACCCATGTCTCGACCGGCGGGGGAGCGTCGCTCGAGTTCCTCGAAGGCAAACCCCTGCCGGGCGTGACCGCCCTGGATGACGCCTGATGTCGCGCCCGCTCTATTTCGCCGCCAACTGGAAGATGCATGTCGCGCCGGGCGAGGCCCGCACCTTCCTCGACCGCTTCTTCGAACTCGACGTCCCGCGCGCCGGGCGCACCGTCGCCTTCTTCCCGCCTGCTGTGTCGATCGAGGCCGTGGCCCAGCGCGTGGCGGGCCACGGGCATGTGGTCGTGGGTGCGCAGGACGTGCATTGGGAGGGGAAGGGCGCCTTCACCGGGCAGATCTCCGTCCCGCTGGCCCGTGGCGCCGGGGCCGGGGCCGTCCTGATCGGTCACAGCGAGCGTCGGCATGTGTTCGGCGAGACCGATGAACAGACGGCCCTGAAGGTCCGGGCCGTCCTCGACGGCGGCTTGCAGGCCGTCCTCTGTGTCGGGGAAACGCTGGCCGAGCGGGAGTCCGGATCCACCGAGGCTGTGGTGGCGAGGCAGCTCCGAGCCGCCCTCCAGGGCGTCCCGGCCACCGCCGACCTGGTGATCGCCTATGAGCCCGTCTGGGCCATCGGGACCGGCCGGAACGCCACACCCCAGGACGCCGCAGCGGTCCATCGGGCCATCCGCCAGGTGCTGGGTGGCCTCGGTCTGCCGACCACCTCCCGGGTCCTGTACGGTGGCTCGGTCAACGCTGGCAACGTGGCGGCCCTGCTGGCGGAATCGGAGATCGACGGGGTGCTGGTCGGCGGGGCATCGCTGGACCCGGAGGGGTGGGCCGGGATCTGCGCGGCCGGGGGTTGACAGGGGCCTAGGGGGGGGGTTACTTGGTAGGCACCTGTCGTCCCCTCAGCCTGAAACTCGTTCCAGGAACCGCCGGTGCCATACTCCCCACCTTCTTCAAAAGCGAGCGCGCCCCTCTGGAGCTTAGTCGTTGTTCCACTCGCCGTGGCCTGCGCGCCCTCGATCGAGCTTCCGGTCGTCGATCTCGCGCCAGTTACCGCGCTTGATCAAACTCCACCGGGCAACAATGGCTGCCCACCGGACGCAGTCGGCTGTGAAGAGTCCAGCCTCCCTGCCGGTCCGGCGGCAGTTGCTGCAGAGGGTGTGTACATCAACTGCCCCGATCATGCCAACGTCTTGGGCTCTTCGACCTACTGGATCTGGACTTGGCATGAAGATGGGATTTGGGGCTACACCAACCGCAATCATCACATCGGCATGAACATCTCCGTTGCGACGTCCTGGGTGGATGGGGTCTACACGGCGTTCCATGAGGCACGAGAGCACTTCGACGGGTACCATACTCCACCTTGGTACGAGGACGAGGATGAAGTCCAAGACTACTGCTTCGGGCGCTAGTCTAGCATCCGTACGACACTCAACTGGAGAGACAAACCATGGGAAGCTCCCGATGCTGACATCCAGCCGCTACTCCATTCTCGCGGGCTTGGTCACAGTTGCTCTTGCTGCTTCGAGCGCCCCCTCGCAGACCATGCCTGGTATGCAGCGCCCTGCGGCACCGCGTCCACACGCCACAGTCGAAGGCGCTGCGTCCGAGTTTCTGTTCTGGCTTGAGCGCCGCCCGGGCGCGAAAGTCTACATCGACTCCCGACGGTTGGCTGTAAAGGCGAGCACACCGACACATATGGCGCCGGATGGCCGGAAGTACTTTCCTCTCTCGGGTAAGGGCGTACAGCGGGAGCCGTCCAAGCCGACGCACTCAGTTTCCTCGGTGGTGCGGGCGGAGGCGATTGAGATGCAGACCGGGGAGCGGGCGGAAGCATGCATGGCAGACGCCGCTGCCGCCAAGTGCTTTCACGACAAACGGTACGTGCTCGGCACCCTCGGGTACCCTGAGATTCGTGGGGACTCGGCCACAATCGAGATGGTTATCTTCGGAGCAGCAGAACGTATCAATGTTCCGAACCCGACCCCTGCCCAGCGTGGCGGATCCGGCGTAGCCTGGGCCAAGCTCTACCTGGTTCGGCGCGACGGGGCATGGCACTACATCGCACCCCTCACGCTCTTCACGGGCCCGTGATGAACTCCAGCATGGGTCCCGTTCACGGAGACTTCTGACTCCAGGAGGCTTCCCATGCATCGGGTTTCAACGACAGTCAGGTACCTGCTCCCTGTTCTCGCCGCGGTGGTTCTCTGTCACCGAGGCCTTGGGGCGCAGCGCAACCCATACCCGGTCCGCCCGACGCCAGCACCGGCCCCGGCAGCCACGATCGAACGAGCCGCTCTCAACTACATCCAGTGGACCCTGTCCCGCGCAGACGTGCCGTTCCTCTCCATTCATGCCCAGCGCCTCGCGACAGGGCAGGGTGGTGCCACGCCGATGGCAGGTGGCGGGCATTTCTACAAACAGACCCTGGCGTATCTCGACACCCGGAGCGACGAGGCACTTGATCACCTCGCCAAGGCGGACTCCTTCGAGGTGATCAGTGCGGAGCGTGTGGCCTCGTGCCTGGAGGATCTGATCGCCAACCGCTGTGTGCGGGGCAGGGGGTTCACCCTGCTGAGCTTCGGCCTACCGAGCATCTCGGGCAACTCTGCCACGCTGGATCTGGTCATGTTCGGGTACCAGGCGCCTAAGGGGCAACCGATGCCCAAGGTGTTGTCTCTCTCAGCCCATGGTGGAAGCGCGCAGCATTCGCTGTTCTTCAAGCTGGAACAGCGCTACGGCCTCTGGCATGTGGTCGACAACCGCTGGGTCGGACAGTGAACCGGTGAAGTGCGTGCTGGCCGGTTCTGTGTCGGCTTCCCACGAGACCGTCAGCTGATCGATATGCCATTGACGACCTCATCTGCCCGGCCCACATTGGAGCTGGGCGAAGGCCACGAAGCACGCCATCCCTTTGATGGATCACACCAAGGTCCTTGGTATGATGACGAGGACGCAGTCCAAGCGTACTGTTACGGGAAGGAGGAATGATCATCATGGTGACACGATCCTTCGCTTGCATGTTCTCGCGACTAAGTCTCGTCGCAATCATCGCTCTGATGCCGTATGGCAGCAGCCTCCCCGCGCAGCGCAACCCGTTCCCGGTCCGTCCAACGCCAGCCCCGGCCCCGGCAGCCACGGCGGAGCGAGCCGCCCTCAACTACATCCAGTGGGTAGCCTCCCGGTCCAAGATTCCGTTCTATTCGATCGATGCCCGGCGCTTGGCCCCAGGGCAGGGTGACGCGAAGCGAATCGAAGGTGGCGGACATGTCTACGGCCGGAACTTGGCCTACTTGGGCACACAGAGCGCCGAGCCACTCTATCACCTTGCCAAGGTCGATTCTTTCGAGGTGGTCAGTGCTCAGCGTGCGACCTTATGCCGAGCAGATCCCATCCTTCACAACTGCCTCCGTGATAGTCGCTTCAGATTGCTGACCTTCAGCATGCCCGACATCACCGGAGCAACAGCCACCATCGAAGTCGTCATCTACGGGTATGTGGCACCGAAGAAACTGCCACCGGGCACCAAGCCGACCCCCGCCTCTCTGGGCGGAGGTGCGCAGCATTCGCTGTTCTTCAAGCTCGAACAGCGCGACGGCCTCTGGCATGTAATTGACAACCGCTGGGTCGGGCCCTGAACCGGTGAAGTGCGTGCTGGCGGGTCCCGTGTCTGTCTCACCGAAGACCGTCAGCAACTCCTGATAGATCAGTCGTTCGAGACCCGGCCCAGTTCGGCTGCCAGAGCATTGGCGCGGACCTGGGCCGGATTCTTGGCCCCCGGGATCACCGTACTGACCGCCGAGTGGCGCAGGCACCAGGCGATGGCCCACTGCGCCATCGGCACGCCGGACGGCACTTCATGCATCCCGATCTCTTCCACCTGCAGCAGGGCCCGAGTCAGTTCCTCCGCGCTCAGCTTCGCCCGCGGGTCGTCGGCACCGAAGCGCGCGCCCGGTGCATACTTGCCCGTCAGCAGACCACTGGCCAGCGGCACCCGGGCCAGCACGCCCAGCCCATCGCGCAGTGCCGCTGGGAAATGCACCCGTTCGGCGCGGTCATCCAACCGGTTGTAGACCACCTGGATCGACTCGATGCCCCGGCTCCTGGCCTCTTCCGCCTGGATGGTGGTCGTCTTGTTGATGGAGAGACCCACATGTGCGATCAGGCCCGCCTGCCGCGCCTTGTCCAGCGCCGTCCAGAGCGCGTCATCGTGGAAGGCCGCATCAGGTCCAGAATGGAACTGGTAGAGATCGATCTGCTCCACCCGCAGAGCGCGGAGCGAAGCCTCCAGTTGCGCCATCGCCCCTGCGGCGCTGAAATCGTCCTGCCGGCTGAGATGTCCGGTGAAGTGATGGCCGAACTTGGTGGCCACGATCCAGCGGGACCGATCGCGCCGAGCCAGGTAGTCGCCGATCAGGCGTTCAGACAGATGGTCGCCATAGCATTCGGCGGTATCGATCAGGTTGATACCGCAGTCGGCTGCGGTATCGAGGATGGCATCGGCCGCGTCCTGGGAGAAGCTGATCCCCCACTCGCCGCCGAGCTGCCAGGTACCGAGGCCGACGACGGAGACGCTGAGTCCGGTCCGACCGAGAGGGCGCTGTTGCATGGCCGAAAGATAGACCGGATGAGGACAGGGCCCCGGGCCATCCGCTCACCGGTCTGGTATGGGGCGTGCATCGATTTTGGGGGTATGTCGCCGGTAGATTGATCGGCGACGCCCCAATGACGGAGGTCCGATGTCCCGCTCAGTGATCCGACTCATGCTCGTTTTGCTGGCATTCAGCGCCTGCGGCGGCGAGGGAGGCGGTGTGCTGCCGGACGAACCGTGGACGCTGATCGTGTCCGGACCCTCCAACCGCACCGTTCTGGTCGGTGATCAGATGCAGCTCGCCCTTCGCGAAACGCGAGACGGCGAGCAGCGCGAGGTGTCGGCCGCAGGCATCACCTGGCGACTGGTGCAGGGTGATGCCGTGACGCTACAGGGGGCGGTGGTCAGCGCCGTCCATCCGGGCATTGTCGTCGTCGAGGCCCAGCGGGAGACGGAAAAGGTCACCTTCACCATCACGGTGGCGCCGCGCCCGTTGGTCTCGCTGAGTCTTGGGGCCGTGCCGTCGTTCATCCGCGGCGATACCGTGGCGCTCAGTCTGGTGGCCAGTGATGACCGCGGCCCCGTGGCGTTGCCCAGTGCGCTGACGCTCACCTCGCGGGCCCCGACCCGAGCCACCATTCTGCCTGGCCATCTGGTTCATGCCCAGGACACCGGCAGCGTGGTGCTGGTGGCGGCCGTCGGCGATGTGAAGGACTCGCTGACGCTGCATATCGGTGTGGGGGATCTCCATGCGCTGGACATGCTGGTGTCGCCGTCGCTTGCGTTGGGCGACTCGATCCTGGTGGCCGTGACCGCCAGTGATCGCCGCGGCAATCTGCTGGTGGTGCCGCTGTCGTTCACGTCGGCCAACCCGGCGATTGTCACTCTCGTCGACGGCCCCACGCCGTCTACACGCTGGATCCGGACACAGAGCACCGGGACCGTCATGGTGCGGGCGCAGAGTGGTGCCGTGCAGGTGGAGCGCCCGGTCACCGTCGGGCCACCGCGCCCGGTCGGCCTGACTGTTCAGGCCACACCAACCTTCTTCTTCTGGCAGGACAGCAGTGCGATCCTGGCCACTGTCCACTACAGTGACGGCAGCACCGGTCCGGCACCTGAGGCCACCTGGTCGCTGCTGTCCGGCGCGGACCGCTTCCAGGTCAACCCCGGTCATGTGCGCACGCTGGGTGCGCCGACGGCCGGCGGTGTGCGGCGCGACGTTGGTGCTACAGCCAGGGTGCAGGCAGCCTTCGCCGGGCTCACCGCCGAGGTGACCGTGACGTCCGGCAGCCAGCGCCCGACGCAGATTGCGCTGGCGGGGCCGGCAGTGGCAGTGGTGGGCGAGGTGGTCCATCTGGTCGAGACCTGGCGGGACTCCGCCGGGGTCGTGGTCCCGCCGCAGCGGATTGTCGGGAACGTCATCTGGACTGGTCCCGCGGGCGCCGTGCAGCAACCCGATGGCGGCTGGCGGCTGGATGCCCCCGGGAACAGTCAGTTCACCATCCGGTACGAGGAAGCCCAGGTGGCGGAGGTCGTCGCCGAGCACCTCATCAACATCACCCCAGTGGTGGTGCCGCCACCCCCTCCACCACCGCCGCCGCCGCCACCGCCACCGCCGGGGCCAGGCTACGTGGTGATTCAGCCGGAGGGAACCATGTCGCCGGCCGTGCTGGCCGCGTTCGAGTCGGCGCGCGACAAACTCAACCAGGTGCTGGCGCCGACGCCACCCGCTCCGGTGCTGCTGAACAACATCCCGGCAGGAGCCTGTGGCACCGGCAGTCCCGCCTTTTCGGGAACGGTGCCGGGCCTGCGCATTTTCGCTATCGTCGCCAATATCGACGGTGTCGGCGGCATTCTCGGGCAGGCCGGGCCCTGCGTGGTCCGCAGCGCCGCACCGAATCACCCGCTGATCGGCGTCATGCGTTTCGATGCGGCCGACCTCGACAACATGGTGGGCAGTGGCATCATCGGGCCGGTCATCCTCCACGAGATGCTCCACGTGGTCGGCATCGGGACGCTGTGGAGTTCGTCGGGCCTGCTGGTGGGCACCGCCGGGGACAACCCCCGGTGGCTGGGCCCCCAGGCTATGGCGGAGTATCTCGCCCTCGGTGGGGCCGACGCGGCGACGGGTGTGCCAGTGGAGAACACCGGCGGGGCGGGCACCAAGAACTCCCACTGGCGGGAGGTCACCTTCGTGACCGAGCTGATGACGGGCTGGATCAACGGGATCAATGCCCCGTTGTCCCGGATGACCATCGCCTCGCTCAGTGATGTCGGCTACCAGGTGGATCTGAGCAAGGCCGATCCCTACACCCTGCCTGGCGGGGCGGGGGTCCAGCAGCAGCCCGGTGCCTGGCTCCATATCGGCGACCACGAGGTCGTCGAACGGCCCCGCTGGATGGCGGGCCCCCTGGGGACCCTGACACCCATCCCGGATGTCAGCATCTGGTCGCCCCCCTGGAAGTGGTGAGCGGGACCAGTTGAGTCCGCCGGGCCCCTTGATTATGTTTGGGGGCTTGGTTCACTGGAGATTACTCGATGTTCTCGTTTCTGCTTACTCTGCTCCTGCTCGACGGCCTGATTCTGGCCGTGGTCGTCCTGCGTCAGGCCGGTCAGGGTGGCGGGCTCGCTGCACTTGGCGGCGATACCAGTTCGCAACTCCTCGGCGGCCGTCAGGCCAATGAGTTCCTGACCAGGACCACCTGGATCACCGGCGGGATCTTCATGACCCTGTCCCTGATCCTCTCGCTCATGTCCGGTCAGCAGGGCAGCAGCAATGCCGTGCAGGAGAACCTGCGTCGGGCCGCGGCCGCCGAGGCTCAGCAGCAGCAGCAGCAGGCTGCGCCACCGGCCGGTGGCGTCGAGGAACTGCTGAATGCCGGTGGAGCAGGGGCAGGGCAGACGCCGCCAGCGACTGGCACGCCGCCCAATCCTCAAGGGAATCAGCCGTGACCGGTTCACCAGAAGGCGGGACTCCACGTCCCGCCTTTCTCTTGCTCGAAGACGGCACCTCCTTCAGCGGCCTCCTGGTCGGGGGTACGCCGGAGGCCGTGGGTGAGGTGGTCTTCACCACCTCGCTGACCGGCTACCAGGAAACGTTCACCGATCCCTCGTACACTGGCCAGATCGTCGTGATGACGGCCCCCATGATCGGCAACTACGGGATCACGGCTGCCGACGACGAGTCGGACCGTCCCCAGGTCCGCGGAGTGATTGTCCGGGAGCTGTCCCGGCACCACTCCAACTGGCAGGCCACCCGGTCGCTGGCCGACTGGCTGGACGAGGCTGCGGTCCCAATCCTGACGGAAGTCGACACCCGACGGCTGACCCGCCACCTGCGCGAATGCGGCGCCATGCGCGGCCTGATTGCCCTGGGCGACCAGCCGACCGAGGCCCAGCTCGCCGACCTGCGCGCCACACCGAGCATGGCCGGGCTGGACCTGGCGTCCCAGGCCACCACGCCGGAGCCCTACGTGACCGGTTCGGGTCCACTGGTCGTGGCCCTCGACTTCGGCATGAAGCGGAACATCGTCCGGATGCTTGAAGCCTGCGGTCTCCGGGTCGAGGTGCTGCCAGCCAGCACGCCGGTAGAGCAGATCCTGGCACGCCAGCCGGCCGGGGTCTTCCTCTCGAACGGCCCCGGCGACCCAGCCGCCGTCAGCTACGCCCCCGCCACCATCCGGGCTCTGGCCGCAGCCAATCTGCCCATTTTCGGCATCTGCCTCGGCCACCAGCTCCTGGGACTCGCCTTTGGTGCGACCACGATCAAGCTGGCCTACGGGCACCGGGGGGGGAACCACCCGGTCAAGGAGATGGCCACCGGCAAAGTGCTCATCACCACCCAGAATCATGGCTTTGCGGTGCAGGGCAGCGCCGACGGGATTCCGGGGGCTCCGGATCTGGCGGTCACCCACCTCAGTTTGAACGACGGGACGGTCGAGGGCCTGCGTCATCGGCAGCTTCCGATCTTTGCCGTCCAGTACCACCCGGAGGCCGCACCGGGGCCCCACGACGCTTATCCACACTTCGGAGAGTTCCTCTCGGCGGTCACCCGGCAGGTGGGTGTGGAAACCGCAACCTCTTGACAGACAACAGCTAAGCATCGACCTTATGCAGTACTTCGTGAGGGGGAGCCCCCTCCCGATCGTGCTACGAGGGAGAGATGACCAAAGCAGATCTGGTTGAGCAGGTGACAGCGGCGATCGCCAAAACATCGGGCCCGATGATCTCCAAGAAGGATTGCGCCAGGGTGGTGGATGCCTTCCTGGACGCGATCAAGCTCGCCATGCAGGAACAGGCCAATATCGAGGTCCGCGGCTTCGGGACCTTCAAGATCCGCAACCGGAAGACCCGGATGGCCCGGAACCCCCGCACCGGGGACCCGGTCGAGGTGTCGGCGCGCCCAGTGCCGGTGTTCAAGCCGTCCAAGGAACTGCGGGCCCTGGTGGCCAACGAAGACATCGACCTGCTGGACGACGATTGAATCCCCTGCCGTCAGCCAGCCATGTCACACCCCTGCAACTTTCCCAGGTACATCCTCGTAGCAAGCAGTAGCGTCCGCCAATTGGTGGCCGTTGCGTTCTGAACCGTCCACGGTGTCCCCCATACCGAACGAGACCATGTCAACATCCGCACTCCGCAGCACCCTTCTGACCCTGGCCGCTCTTCCGCTGGCCGTGGTCTCCCTGTCGGCCCAGGCCCAGACCTGCGCCGCCCTGGGCGGCGAGATGCCGCTCAAGTACACCGGCGGCGCCACGGTGCCGGCCATTTCGGCCTGCGACCTGATGACCCGGCTGTACATCTACGCTGACGACTCGATGATGGGTCGCCGTGTCGGCACAGCGGACAACATCCGGGCGACCGACTACATCGAGCGCGAGGTGCGCAAGCTCGGGCTGGTTCCGGCCGGCGACAACGGCACCTTTTTCCAGGAGATCGGGCTGTTCTCGCGCCGCACGCTGGCGTCCAGTTCGACCATCACGGTCGGTGGACAGCGCTTCGAGGCCGGGAAGGACTTCACGGCCAACTTCCCGTCGGCGACCAAGTCGATGGCGAACGTCGGGGTCATCTACGGCGGTGTGGCTGGCGATACCCTGAATGTGCTGAGCCCCGAGCAGGTCCGCGGCAAGATCCTGGTGCTGTCACCGAGTGCGGCGCCGACGGGCGGTCGTGGTGCCTTCGGCGGACGCGGCATGGCGGGCGGCGGCGGCGCGGCCCGTCAGGCCGTGACGCGGATGCAGGCGGCTGCGGCCATGGTGGTGACGGCCGTGGGCGACCAGTTGCCGACGCCGGCTGGCCCTGGAGGGCGCGGCGGCTTCGGTGGTGGTACGCAGCCCATCTTCATCGAGTTCGACTCGGACACCATGCCGGGCACCATCCAGATCACCACCCCGCTGGCAACGGCCCTCTTCGGCAAGCCACTGGCCGACGTTGCCAAGGGCACGGCGGGCAACGCCGCGACGCTGTCGCTCACCATGGACCAGGTGAAGCTGCCGGCCCGCAACGTCGTCGCCATGCTGCCGGGTTCCGACCCGGTGCTCCGCAACGAGTACATTCTGATCTCGGCGCACAACGACCACACCGGCTTCACTCAGCGTCCCATGGCCGACCACGACTCCATCAAGGTCTTCCTGCAGCACTTCCGGCCGCAGGGCGCCGATGACCGTACGCCCGCCGCCACCATCGCCGAGCGGATCGCTGCGGGCGCCGATGCCTTCAAGAAGTCGCTGGACAGCATCCGGGCGCTGCGGCCCACCCCCCGGGCCGACTCGATCTACAACGGCGCGGACGATGACGGCTCCGGCTCGATGACCGTGCTCGAGATCGCCGAGATGTTCGCACTCGGTGCCGAGAAGCCGAAGCGCTCGGTGCTGTTCGTCTGGCAGACGGGTGAGGAATCCGGCATGTGGGGTTCGGGCTGGTACGCGGCGCACCCCACCGTCGACCGCACCAAGATCGTCGCCAACATCAACATGGACATGGTTGGCCGCGCCTGGGACTTCGACGCCACCGGCAGCGAGGTGGCCCCCAACGCCGCCGGCGTCCTGATCGATACCGGCAAGCTGCTCAAGGGCGGCCCGGGCTACCTGCAGCTCGTGGGTTCCCGCCGGCTTTCCAAGGAGTTCGGCGATCTGGTCGAGACGGTGAATGTCGAACAGAAGCTCGGCTTCAAATTCGACTATGCCATCGACGCCAACGGGCATCCGCAGAACATCTACTGCCGCTCCGACCACTGGAGCTACGCCAAGTGGGGCATCCCCACGGTGTTCATGACCACGGGCGGCCATGCGGACTACCATCAGCTCACCGATGAGCCGCAGTACATCAACTACCGCCACATGGCGGAGATCGGCAAGCTGTCGTACGCGCTGACCATGCGGGTGGCCAACCTCGACCATCGCGTCAAGGTCGACCTGCCGGGTCCGTTCGATCCGATGGCGACCTGCCGCCAGTAGTCCCAGCGGCTGTGCTGACGTCTGACGCCCCGGAGTGCCATGCGCTCCGGGGCGTCATGCGGTCTGCCGGTAGCCTTCCGGTTCGACTGGCTCTAGTTTTGGTCGTTCACCACGCGATACACCCTCAGCGGACGTCCCCATGCCTCTTCATGTCGCCCTGCTCGAAGCCATTCCCGCGCCCGCAGCGGGTCGGGTGGCCCGTCGGTGCGCCGACGTCGATGCCTCCCTGCATCTGATCGGCCCCCTGGACTTCCCACTCGACGACAGCCTCTTCCTCCGCAAGGGACCGGACGACTGGTCGGTGCTCGACTGGTGGGTCCACCCCGACTGGGGGGATTTCCGCGACGCGATCTCGCGGGAGCGCTGCCTCTACTTCGCAGCCGACGGTCGGGATCTGGCCGAGGCCCCCTTTGAGCCCAACTCCGTGCTGGTCTTTGGCGACGAGTCGCTGGCCCTGCCGGACAAGATCCGTGACAAATACCCGGACCGGATCTTCCGTGTCCCGGCCGACGCGCTGGAGGAAATGCACCAGTTGCAGGCCGGCGTCGCGGGTGTGCTGGCCGTTGCGGCCCAGCGGCTGGCCAGTGGGACCCCGCCCGCGGACCGCGCCAAATCCGGCAGCCGAGGGGGGCGTGGTGGCAGTCGTGGGAAGGGCAAACCCCGCAGCCGGAGCGCCAAGGCGTAGGCCATTGGTTCCCTTTGGGCCATCCGTTAAGTTGCGGATCCATGGATTGACGCGGCGCCCGAGCGCCTGAACCTTCTGTCCGGCAGGGAGATACATGTTCGAGAAGATCACAGTGGTGGGGGCCGGCAACGTCGGCGCCACCGCGGCACAGCGGATCGCGGAGAAGCACCTGGCCCGGACCGTGGTGATGGTGGATGTCGTCGAGGGTGTGCCCCAGGGGAAGGCGCTCGACCAGTGGCAGTCGGGCCCCGTCGAAGGCTTCGATGCCCGGGTACTCGGCACCAACGACTACGCCCTCGCCGCCGGCTCCGAGCTGTTCGTGGTCACCGCCGGCATTGCCCGGAAGCCGGGCATGAGCCGCGACGATCTGGTCAAGACCAACGCCGGCATCGTCCGGTCGGTGGGTGAACAGATCAAGGCCGTGGCGCCGAACGCCATCGTGATCGTCGTCTCGAACCCGCTCGACGCCATGTGCTACGTGATGCGCGAAGCCACCGGCTTCCCGGCGGAGCGGGTCATCGGCATGGCGGGCGTGCTCGACACCGCCCGCTACCGCATGTTCCTGTCCGAGGCACTCGGGGTGTCCGTGGAGGACATCCAGGCCATGGTCCTGGGCGGCCACGGCGACACCATGGTCCCGCTGGTCTCCTACACCACGGTCTCCGGCATCCCGGTGACCCAGTTGCTCGACGACGCCACGCTCACGCCGATCGTGGACCGGGCCCGCAACGGTGGCGCCGAGATCGTGGCGCACCTGAAGACCGGTTCGGCCTACTACGCGCCCAGCGCATCGGCCGTGCAGATGGTCGAAGCCATCGTGCTCGACAAGAAGCGCATCCTCCCCTGTTCGGCCTGGCTCACGGGCCAGTTCGGCCTGGACGGCGTCTACTGCGGGGTGCCCTGCCTGCTGGGGCGCAACGGCCTGGAACGGATCATCGAGATCAGCCTGACGGAGAGCGAACGGACAGCACTGCACCAGTCCGCCGACACGGTGCGCACGCTCCAGGCGATCGTCTGAGCCGACCATGAGCCGACTCCTCGCACTCTGGCAGACGGCGGTCGGCAAAAAGATCGCCATGGCCGCCACCGGGATCATCCTGGTCGGCTTCCTGATCTCGCACATGATCTCGAATGTGCTGGTCTTCGTCGATCCGCAGCGCCTCGACGACTACGGCGCGCTGCTGCGCTCCTTCGGCCCGCTGCTGTGGGTCGCCCGGCTTGGCCTGCTGGCCGCCGTCGTGATCCACGGCACCGCTGCCTGGCAGCTCACCAGGATGGCCCGGCAGGCCCGTCCGGAGCGCTACGCCAAGACCGAGCGCCGGGTCAATTCCTACGCCGCGCGGACCATGCGCTGGGGCGGGGTGGTGCTGGTGGCGTTCATCGTCTTCCACATCCTGCACCTCACGCTGGGGCAGTTCCACCCGGATTTCCGTGAGGGCGAAGTCGGCCGCAACATGATCACCGGGTTGCAGGTCAAACCGGTCGCGATCTTCTACGCCGTGTCCATGCTGGCGCTGGGCCTGCACTTCGCCCACGGCATCTGGTCGGCGCTGCAGACGCTCGGCCTCTCGCACCCCGGTTGGGACCGCGTCCGCCCGATGCTCGCCATCGGCCTGGCGGTGCTGGTCGCCGGCGGCCTCGCGAGCATCCCGCTGGCCATTCTTCTGGGACTTCTCCGATGATTCTCGATGCCAAGATCCCGCCGGGGCCGCTCGACCGGAAATGGGACCATCACAAGGAGCACCTGCGGCTCGTCTCCCCGGCCAACAAGCGGAAGTTCGACATTATCGTCGTTGGCTCCGGCCTGGCCGGTGCCTCGGCGGCCGCATCCCTGGCCGAACTGGGCTACCGTGTGTCCTGCTTCTGCTTCCAGGACTCGCCGCGTCGGGCACACTCGATTGCCGCCCAGGGCGGCATCAACGCCGCCAAGAACTACCAGAACGACGGCGACTCCGTCTGGCGGCTCTTCTACGACACCATCAAGGGCGGCGACTTCCGCGCCCGCGAGGCCAATGTCTACCGGTTGGCCCAGGTGTCGACCAACATCATCGATCAATGCGTGGCCCAGGGCGTGCCCTTTGCCCGCGACTACGGCGGACTGCTGGACAACCGTTCCTTCGGTGGAGCGCAGGTCTCGCGGACCTTCTACGCCCGGGGCCAGACGGGGCAGCAGCTCCTGATCGGCGCCTACCAGGCGCTGGAGCGGATGATCGGCAAGGGTGCCGTCACCATGTACTCGCGGCACGAGATGCTCGATGTGGTCGTGGTCGATGGCCACGCCCGGGGCATCGTGGCGCGTGACATGATCACCGGCGAGATCACCACGCACGCGGCGCATGCCGTGGTGCTGGCGACCGGGGGGTACGGCAATGTCTTCTACCTCTCGACCAAC
>CAYQXR010000005.1:47530-72697 GCA_964421625.1 uncultured Gemmatimonadaceae bacterium
CATTGTCACGGCCGCCTACCGGGCCTACAAGAAGGGCGCCGGGTTCGCCAACCCCTGCTTCACCCAGATCCATCCGACCTGCATCCCGGTCAGCGGCGACTACCAGTCCAAGCTGACGCTGATGTCCGAGTCGCTGCGCAACGATGGCCGCGTCTGGGTCCCCAAGGCCCATGGCGATACCCGCGCCCCCGGCGATATCCCCGACGCCGAGCGCGACTACTACCTGGAACGGAAGTATCCCTCCTTCGGCAATCTGGCTCCGCGTGACATCTCGTCCCGCGCAGCGAAGGAAGCCTGCGACGACGGCCGCGGGATCGGCCCCGGCGGCCGAGGGGTCTATCTCGACTTCTCCACAGCCATCGCCCGGCTCGGCGAAGCCACCATCCGCGAACGGTACGGCAATCTCTTCGACATGTACGAGCGGATCACCGGCGAGAACCCGTACAAGGTCCCCATGCGGATCTATCCGGCCGTCCACTACACCATGGGCGGGCTCTGGGTCGACTACAACCTGATGAGCACGCTGCCCGGTCTGCATGTGCTGGGCGAGGCCAACTTCTCCGATCACGGCGCCAACCGCCTCGGCGCCTCTGCCCTGATGCAGGGGCTGGCCGACGGCTACTTCGTGATTCCCTACACCATCGGCGACTACCTCGCCGGGGAAGCGCTGCCGCCGGTGGGCACCGATCATCCGGCCTTCCGCGAGGCGGTCAGTGACGCGCAGTCGCGGATTGCCAAGCTGCTCAGCATCCAGGGCAACCGCACCGTCGATTCCTTCCACAAGGAACTCGGCCTGCTGCTCTGGGAAAAGTGCGGCATGGCCCGCGACCGCGCCGGACTCACCGAGGCACTGGCGCGGATTCCGCAACTCCGCGAGGAGTTCTGGCGCGACGTGAAGGTGCTCGGTTCGGCTGATACGCTCAACCAGTCGCTCGAGAAGGCCGGTCGTCTGGCCGACTTCCTGGAGTTCGCCGAACTGATGGTGCGCGATGCGCTGGAGCGGGATGAGTCCTGCGGCGGCCACTTCCGGACCGAGTACCAGACGCCTGATGGCGAAGCGGCACGCCGGGACGAGGCCTTCACCCATGTGGCCGTCTGGGAATACCAGGGCGACGGCGCCGCGCCGGTGCGGCACCAGGAGCCGCTGGAGTTCGAGTTCGTCCACCTCGCGACGAGGAGCTACAAGTGAGCGGCGACATGCGTCTCACCCTCAAGGTCTGGCGACAGGCCGGGCCGGGTGCTGCCGGGTCGTTCCAGACCTACCAGACTGTGGCCAACGAGCACATGTCCTTCCTGGAAATGCTCGACGTGGTCAACGAGGACTTGCAGGGTCGCGGAGAAGAACCCATCGCGTTCGACCACGACTGCCGCGAAGGCATCTGCGGCATGTGCTCGCTGGTGATCAACGGGGCGCCGCACGGCCCCCGGCAGGCGACCACCACCTGCCAGTTGCACATGCGGACCTTCCACGACGGCGACGAGATCGTCATCGAGCCGTGGCGGGCCTCGGCCTTTCCGGTCATCCGTGACCTGGTGGTGGACCGCACCGCCCTGGACCGGATCATCGCGGTTGGCGGGTTCGTCTCGGTCTCGACCGGGGCACCCCAGGATGCCAACGCGCTGCCCATCGGCAAGGATATCGCCGATCTCGCCATGGATGCGGCGGCCTGCATCGGCTGCGGTGCTTGCGTTGCGGCCTGCCCGAATGCCTCGGCCATGCTGTTCACCGCCGCCAAGGTCGCCCACCTCGGGCGCCTGCCGCAGGGGCAGCCGGAACGACATCGCCGAGTGCTCGCCATGGTCCAGGCCATGGACGACGAAGGCTTCGGTGGCTGCACCAACTTCGGCGAGTGCTCGGCGGCCTGTCCCAAGGAGATCTCGCTTGAAAACATTGCCATGATGAACCGCGACTGGAGGCGCGCGACGCTCAGCGATCGCGGAGCCAGCGCCGTCGCAGGCACCGGATGATTGGTGGGTGGGGGGCGGTACTGATGGTCCTGCTGGGCGGTGGAGCGATGACGCTCCCCGCCCAGTCTGGTCTCCGGACCTCCACCGGTGCCGCCCTCACGCTGGTCGGCACGCAGGCGGATCCCATTCCGGGTGGTGGGGCGCTCACCGAGGTGCGGGTGGTCTCACCCATCCTGACTGGTGCGGTGGAGCGGGGTGATGGCACGACCGTCCGCCTGGAGGGCACCCTCAATCTCGAACGGTGGACCATCCCCAATGGCCAGCTCGCGCTGGGCACCTTTGGTGAGGGGTTCATCGATCGGCGGCACCCGCACACGACCGCGCACGAGCTGATCGGGTCCGTGCAGCACCGGATCGGTGGCACCCGGATGGCGCTGGTTGTCGGCAAAGGCTTTGTGCCCTTCGGCACCGACGATCCGATGCATCGGCCCTTCGTGGCCTTCCCGGTCAATCACCACTGGGCGCAACTGCTGGAGCGTGCGGTGGTGATCGGTCAGGTCCGCCGAGGGCCGCTGGCGGTGGAAGCCGCTTGGTTCAACGGCGATGAACCTGAGCACCCGGGGCAGTGGCCGCTGCTCCGCACCGAGGACGGCCGCTGGCGCTTCGGTGACTCCCGCGCCGGTCGGCTGACCTGGTGGCCGGTCTCCGGTCTGGAGCTTCAGGGGTCGCTGGCCCGCGTCCTGTCGCCGGAGCATCGTCCCGGGGCAGGGGGACCGTCCCACAAGGTCTCCGTGTCCGGTCGGTGGCAGCGCAACAGTGCGGGAGGCGCAGCGTATCTGCTGACCGAGTGGGCCCGCACTACCGAGTTGGGCGGCGCCTTCGCCTTCCACACCGCGCTGATCGAGGGCACCCTGCATCGCGGACCCTACGGCATTGCCTGGCGGTTCGAGTCGACTGAGCGGCCGGAGGAGGAACGGCTGGAGAATCCTTTCCGGACCCTCCGGCCCCACCACGGTGACGCCCTCCACGGCATCACCCGGTGGTCACTGCATACCATGCGTGTCGAAAAGGCGTGGCAGGGAACATCGGGCAGTGATCTCCGGCCATTTGTCGAGGTGACGCTGGGGCGGGTGCGCAAAGTCGGCGGCGGTGTGGCCAATCCGGCCTTCCTCTACCGTGGCGGCACCATCCGCCAAATCAGTGCTGGTGTCCGGCTCGCGCTGGGCCATGCCGACCACCGGATGGGTCGGTACGGCGTCCTCCGCGATGAGGTCGGCTATGGACAGCCCATGGGGCACCATGCCATGCTTGAGCCGGAGCTGTTCCGGGCACACCCGACGGAACAGCGTGTGTATTCTGACTGGAGGCCCGATGCAGTTGGGGCCGCCTCCCTTCGTCCCACGGGGGTCCCATGACCCGCACGCTTGTCCGCCTCTGCCTGCTGGTCTCACTGCTGCTGGTGGCATCCTGCGGCTCGACTCCTCCCTCGGGTCCGACCGTCGGTCTGAAGCTCGACATCGTGTCCGGCAACCAGCAGTCGGGAGAGGCTGGAGCAGCGCTGCCACTGCCGCTGGTGATCCGCCTGACCGATGCGGCGGGCAATCCGCTGACTGGACGACGGATTACCTGGCTCCCCACCGGGGCCAGTGTCACCCCCGGCGAGGGCTTCACTGACAGCGACGGACGGGCCGAGACTCAGGTCACCCTGCGCCCGACTGGTGGCACCGTGACGGTGAGGGCCACCGCCGTCGGGGCCACCTCAGTGGTGTTCTCCCTCCTGGCGGTGGGCACTGAAGAACCGATCCAGCCCATTGCCAGCATCCCGATTCCGGCGAATTACGGCGTGCACGACACCTACCTGCGGGACGGCTTGGCCTTCGTCTCCGCCTGGAATACCGGGCTGCGCATCTACGATGTCGGCAATGGTGTGCAGGGCGGCACGCCGGCGTCGCCGGTGCTGCTCTCGACCACGGTGACCCCGGCGAACGGGAATCCGTGCATCTGCGTGCACAACGCCTGGTGGTTCCACAACCCGGTGACGGGCGAGAAGCGCTACGTCTTCGTCGGCCAGGAAGTCCCCCTCACCTTCGGCCAGAGTTCCGCTGGCGACCTCCACGTGCTCGATGTGAGCGACCTGGCCAACCCGCAGGTGGTGGGCGTCCTCTCGGTGCCGGGGGCCGGCGTTCACAATTTCTGGATGGACGAGGCCGCCCAGGTCCTGTACGCGGCCTATTACGATGGCGGTGTCATCAAGGTCGACGTGTCGGGCACACTCAGCGGCAACCTGAACAGCCGGATTCTCCAGCATGTCCAGCCGGGAGGCCCGGGCAACACCTACGTCTGGGGCGTCTACCTGGCCAACAACACCCTGTATGTCTCCGACATGCTCAACGGTCTCTGGGCCCTCGACCCCGCCACCCTGGCGACGCGGGCGGGCGGCAACAACGCCCTCGACCGGTTCACGTCCGAGGTCTGGGTGGTTGGGTCCTACGCGTACACGGGCACCTGGAACTCGCGCTTCAATGCCCGGGGCAACCAGGTCAAGGTCTGGAATGTGGCAGGAAACGGAGTGGCAATCGCCGATACCTTCATCGTCTCCAGCGGCATCGGAACCGTCAGCGACATCGGGGCGACGCCGGATGGTCGGGTGCTGGTGGTCACCGGGGAATCCGGAGCGCAGGGGGGACTGTACCTCTACAGCCTGGTCGACTCGCCCACCCGCCCCCGGTTCCTCGGCCGTCAGGTGGTCTCCGGGGGGCTCCACACCGGCAAGGTGATGGTCCACAATGGGCGGACCTATGTGTTCGGGGCCAAGAACGCCACTGCAGGCAGCGGTCCGGCGCTGCTGATCTACGACATTACCGGGGCCGTCGCCCAGGCGAACCAGCCGTAACCCGGGTTGGCCTCCCCCGTCAGAGACGGGGGAGGGTCACGCCACGCTGCTTCTGGTACTTCCCGCTCTTGTCGGCGTAGGAGGTCTCACAGACGTCGTCGGCGTCGGCCTCGAAGAACAGCACCTGGCAGATACCCTCGTTGGCGTAGACCCGGGCGGGCAGCGGGGTGGTGTTGCTGATCTCCAGGGTGACGTGCCCCTCCCACTCGGGCTCGAAGGGCGTCACGTTGGTGATGATGCCGCACCGGGCGTAGGTCGACTTGCCCACGCAGATGGTGAGGACTTCCCGCGGGATCCGGAAGTATTCCACCGACCGGGCCAGCGCAAAGGAGTTGGGCGGCACGATGCAGACCTCGCCCTGGAACTCCACGAAGGAGCGGTCGTCGAACTGCTTCGGGTCCACGATGACCGAGTTGACGTTGGTGAAGATCCGGAACTCGTCGGCGACCCGCATGTCGTAGCCGTAGGAGGAGACGCCATAGGAGATCGCCCCGCTGCGGACCTGGGAGTCGGTAAAGGGCTCGATCATCCCGTGGTCACGGGCCATGCGGCGAATCCAGCGGTCCGACTTGATCGACATCGGGGTCTCGGCGAAGGGGTGGGGAGGGGGCCGACCACCGGCTCCCACGGCGAGGCAATATAGGGTTCCTGCGGATCCGCCGCATCCCGGTCGGGGCCATGGTCCGGCCCGGTGCCCCGGGACCTGTTGCGGTTGAAATCCCCGGCGCTCATCAGTAGGTTTACGGACGGTTGTGAAACTTTTCACGAGAGGAGCGGTCCGTGCTCAGAGCGTATCTCCCGATCCTCCTCCTGCTGGGATTCGTCGCGTTCAATGCGGCCCTGATCCTGGTGGCCTCTGCGCTGTTGTCCAGCACCCGGACCACCGCCGTGAAGTCCGCCGCCTACGAGTCCGGCATGCCCGGCCTGGGCAACGCCCGGGACCGGTTCTCCATCAAGTTCTACCTGGTCGCGATGCTCTTCATCATCTTCGACATCGAAACCGTGTACCTCATCCCCTGGGCGGTGGCCTTCCAGCAGCTCCGCGACATGGGGGGCGTGCTGTTCCTGGAAATGCTGACGTTCGCGGCGATCCTCGCCGTGGGCTACGTGTACATCTGGAAGCGGGGGGCGTTCCAATGGGACTGACGCCGGAGGCGGCGCCATCGACACTCGAGACCATGTCGCCCAACTGGATGCTGGCACGACTCGACGACCTGACCAACTGGGCCCGCTCCAACTCACTGTGGCCGATGCCCTTCGGCACCGCCTGCTGTGCCATTGAGTACATGGCCACGGCGGCGGCCCGGTTCGACATCGCACGTTTCGGCATGGAGCGGCAGTCCTTCTCCCCGCGCCAGGCGGACGTGTTGATCTGCGCGGGGCGGCTGCCCTACAAGCTGGCCCCGGTGATCCGCCGGATCTGGGACCAGATGCCGCAACCGAAGTGGGCCATCTCGATGGGGGCCTGCGCATCCACCGGCGGAATCTTCGATACCTACACCATGGTGCAGGGGATCGATACCATCATTCCGGTGGACGTCTACGTGCCCGGCTGCCCGCCGCGCCCCGAAGGGTTGCTCTACGGCGTCCTGCTGCTCCAGAAAAAGATCCGCGGTGAGCACCTCAATGACCCGAGTCTGCGCGTGGAGCACCTGGTACGGCCGGATGGCCTGTTCCGGGCGCCCGAGGAGATCGACGAAGTCGCGGAGCCGTTCGGCAACTCGATCCACCAGACGAGATCGGCGTGACCGCACCCTCGGTGCTCACCCCCTTGCAGCAGGAGGCCCTGGCCGGCTCGGCGGCGTCGGTTGCGGCGCTGCGTACCGCGTTCGGCCCGGCCATCACCGGCGCCCGCGTGAGCAATGGCCAGCAGATCGTGACCGTCACCCGCGAGGCGGCCCATAGCGTGCTGCGATGGCTGCGCGATGAACCGTTGCAGTCCTTCGACTACCTCACCGACATCACCTGTGTTGAATACCGCGACCCCGACCTGCCGCTTGAGGTGGTCTACCAGCTCCGGTCGCTCACGCGCCGGGTCGACCTGCGCCTCAAGATCGAGTGCGACCCCGAGGGACCGCTCCAGGTGGATTCGGTGGTCGATCTGTGGGCCGGAGCCAACTGGCTGGAGCGCGAAGTGTTCGACATGTTCGGCGTGGTGTTTACCGGACATCCCGATCTCCGCCGCATCCTGATGTGGGAGACCTACCAGGAAGGTCATCCGCTGCGGAAAGCCTTCCCGCTGCGGGGCCGCTGGTCCCGTTCGGAGCAGACGCGGCAGGCCCTCACCATGGCCGCCCTGGATCACTACTCCGCCGAGGAGCTGGCCATCGCCGATGCCGATGGGGTGCGGCTCCCGCCGGGCAGTGGCCGACGTCACCTGGCAGGCGGAGGTGACCGGTGAGGCGCAGCGTCGAGTTCTCGGTCAATACGCCGACGCTGGACCCCCGGGGTCAGGTCCGCCCCACACCGCTGGGCGTGTCGCGTCCGCCGAGCGAGTCGCTGGACGACGAATTCGGCTCGGAGCGGATGCTGGTCAACATCGGACCGCAGCACCCGGCGACGCATGGCGTGCTCCGTCTGGTGGTCGAACTCGAGGGCGAGACGGTCACCCGGATCATTCCGCACATCGGCTACCTCCATTCGGGCTTCGAAAAGCTCGCCGAGTACCGGCACTACAACCAGATCATTCCGCTCACCGACCGGACCGACTACCTCTCCCCGATGGCCAACAACATCGCCTTTGCCCTGGCGGTCGAGGGGCTGATGGGGATTCAGATCACCGAGCGGTGCCGTCTGCTGCGGGTCATCGCCTGCGAGATGAGCCGGATCATTTCGCACCTGGTGTGGGCCGGAACCACCGGGATCGACCTCGGGGCCTTCACCCCCTTCCTCTGGATGTTCGAGGAGCGGGAGCGGGTCTACGAACTGCAGGAGGCCTGGACCGGCGCGCGGCTCACCACGTCGGTCGCCCGGGTCGGCGGCATGATGGCCGATGTGCCCGAGGGCTGGGAAGACCGGATGCGGCACTTCCTGCGCACCTTCCCCAACACCCTGCGCGAAGTCGACACCATGTTCACCCGGAATGCGATCTGGATCGGACGCACCCAGGGGGTTGGGGTCATCGGAGCGGAGGAGGCCATCAACAGCTCGCTGTCCGGCCCCATGCTGCGGGCCTCCGGCGTCGCCTACGATGTGCGCAAGGACCGGCCCTACCTTGGCTACGACGACTTCGACTTCGACATTCCGGTGGGCCAGCATGGCGATATCTACGACCGGTATCTGATCCGCCTGGAAGAGATGCATCAGTCGGTGCGGATCATCGAGCAGGCGCTGGACCGGCTGGAGCCCGGCCCGATCAACGTGTCGGACCCCCGCGTCATTCTGCCGCCCAAGTCCCGGGCCATGAGCGACATGGAGGCGATGATCTTCCACTTCAAGCAGGTCATGGAAGGCATCCGTCCGCCGGCGGGCGAGTACTACTGCGGGGTCGAGAACCCGAAGGGTGAACTGGGCTACTACCTGGTGTCGGACGGCACCGGCAAGCCGGTGCGCTGGCGGATCCGCCCGCCGTCGTTCATCAATCTGTCGGCGCTGCCCCGCCTCTGCGAAGGCGCGCTGCTGTCCGACGTCATCGCCATCAATGCCAGCATCGACATCGTGATGGGAGAGATCGACCGGTGAGTGATCATGGGACCGGAGAGGTCTATCAGCCAGTCTTCGTCGGCGACACGCTGGCCCGGCTGGAGGCCATGCAGGCCCAGTACCCGACCCGCATGGCGCTGACGCTGCCTGCCCTCTGGATGGTGCAGGAAGCCCGCGGCTGGGTGCCCGACGAGGCGGTCCACGAGGTGGCCGCCCTGCTGGACCTGACCCCGGCGCATGTGCGCGGGGTGGTGTCGTTCTACACCATGTATCACACGCACCCGGTCGGGCGGCACTTCATCCAGGTCTGCACCACCTCGCCCTGCAACATCTGTGGTGCCGAGGACGTCCTGCGGGCCCTGCTGGAGGCCACCGGCTGCGGTGAACTCGGTGCCACCTCGCCGGACGGCCGCTTCACGGTGGCCGAGACCGAGTGCCTCGGCGCCTGCGGCTTCGCCACACCGCTCCTGATCGACGACGACTTCATCGAGTCCGTGACGCCCGAGTCCGTGGCGGCGCTGCTCGCCAGGTATCCCTGATGGCGTATCCGCATCCGCTGCACCCCAAGGAAACCGCCGTGCTGTCCACCTGGTTCGGCGACCCGGAGGCCAGAACCTGGGCCGGCTGGACGGCACGGGGCGGCTACCAGGCGCTGCGTCAGGCGCTGGGCATGACCCCCGAAGCCATCGTCGAAGAGGTCAAGACTTCGGGGCTGCGCGGACGCGGCGGCGCCGGGTTCCCGACCGGCATGAAATGGTCCTTCATGCCCAAGGAGGATGGCAAGCCGCACTACCTGTGCTGCAACGCCGACGAATCCGAACCGGGCACCTTCAAGGACCGCGAGATCCTGCGCTGGACGCCGCACGCCCTGATCGAAGGCTGCGCCATCGGTTGTCTGGCCATCCGCGCCGAGACGGCGTACATCTTCATCCGCGGGGAGTACACCGAGCCCTACCGGATTCTGGTGGCGGCGGTCGAGGAGGCCTACCAGCAGGGCGCCCTCGGCGCCAACGCCATGGGCTCCGGACGGCGCCTCGATGTCATTGTGCACCGCGGGGCGGGCGCCTACATCTGCGGCGAAGAAACCGCCCTGATGAATGCCATCGAGGGCAAGCGCGGCAATCCCCGGATCAAGCCGCCGTTTCCCGCCGTGTCGGGCCTCTTCGGTCAGCCGACCACCATCAACAATGTCGAGACCCTCGCGGCGGTGCCGCACATCCTCCAGCGGGGTGGTGCCTGGTACGCGGGGCTCTCGCTCGCCAGCCCCAAGAGCACCGGCACCAAGCTGCTCTCGGTCTGCGGACACGTGCAGCGGCCCGGCACCGTCGAAGTGACGCTGGGCCTGCCCATGCGCGATATCATCTACGACATCTGCGGTGGCATGCGGCCCGGTCGGACCCTCAAGGCCGTCATTCCGGGCGGTTCGTCCGTCCCGATCATGACGCCGGACGAAATTGAGGACTGCGCCACCGACTACGAAGGCATTGCGGCCAAGGGCTCGCTGCTCGGCTCGGGCGGCATGATCGTCATGGACGACACCACCGACATGGTCTATCAGATCATGCGACTGGCCCGGTTCTACGCCCACGAGAGTTGCGCCCAGTGCACCAACTGTCGTGAGGGCACCGGCTGGACCACCCGGATTCTGGAGCGGATCCTGGCGGGGCAGGGCAAGGCGTCCGATCTGGATCTGCTCATGGACCTGGCGGACAACATGACGGGACGCACCATCTGCGTGCTGAGCGACTCCTGCGCGACGCCGGTCGTCTCGGGCATCCGGAAGTTCCGCCACGAGTTCGAAGCCTATCTCTCGGGTGCCCGCGCACCCGTCCTGTCGGGGGTCTGACGATGTCGACGGACAACGTCTCGGTCACCATCGACGGCGTCACGGTCGCGGTTCCCAAGGGAACCATGCTCATCGAAGCGGCCAAGCACGCCGGCATCGTGGTGCCGCACTACTGCTACCATCCCTCGCTGCCCTCACCGGCCGTGTGCCGCATGTGCCTGGTGAAGGTCGAGAAGATGCCGAAGCTGGTGCCCGCCTGCGTCACGGCGGCCCAGGACGGCCAGGTCGTCGAAGTCCATGCGCCCGAGGCCGTCTCGGCCCGGCGCGGTGTGCTCGAGTTCCTGCTGATCAATCATCCGCTGGACTGCCCGATCTGCGATCAGTCCGGCGAGTGCGAACTCCAGGACTTCGTGTTTCAGGAGGGGCAGGCGGCCTCGCGGTATCTGGAGTACCCCAAGCGGTACAATCCGGTCGAGGACTTCGGCCAGGACATCCTCTACGTCACCAACCGCTGCATCCTCTGCACACGGTGCGTGCGGTTCATGGACGATGTGGCCGAGGAGCGGGTGCTCAGCGTCGCCGAACGCGGCGACCGGGCCTACATCGCGATCGACCAGAGCCAGCGGCTGGATCATCCGTGGGCCGGGAACGTGGTCGATCTCTGTCCCGTCGGGTCGCTGATCTCGAAGGACTTCCTGCACAAGGCGCGCGCCTGGGATCTCGACAAGACGCCCTCGATCTGCGGTGGCTGCTCGCAGGGCTGCAACATCACCATCGATACCCGCGACGAGGTGGTGGTCCGCCTGCGTCCGCGCCCCAATCTCGAGGTCAACCGGCACTTCATCTGCGACGAGGGCCGGGCCGACTACCGCTGGATGAACCGCGGTGACCGGGTCGAGGCGCCGCTGCGCCGGGATGGCGATCGTTGGCAGGCCGTCGACTGGGATGGGGCACTGGCCCGTTTGGCGAGCCTCGTCGCGGAGTCGACCGGTCCCTGTGTAGTCCTCGCTGGTGGCCGCACCTCGACCGAAGCGCTGGGTTGGGTGCAGCATCTGCTCACAGACCGCCAGGTCATCGGTGCCATGCGGGTCCCGCTCGGGCCCGAAGCCCCGCTGGCCGGTGTGCCGGGCCTGGCCCGGCGCAGCGAACGCGCCGCCAATGCCGCGGGCGCGCGTCTCCTGGGCTACCAGGCGGATTGGGCCGAGGCCGTTGCGGCGGCGAGTGGCGCAGCGCTGGTGCTGGTGCTCGATGCCGACCTGAGCGACGAAGACGCCCAGCAGATCAGCGGCGCCGGACACGTAGTGCACTGCGCCACCGTGGCGGATCCGCGCCTGCGCACGGCCGACCTGATTCTGCCGGTGACCAGCATGGTCGAGGACGCCGGAGTCTTCGTCAATTGCGACGGCCGGGCACAACGGTTCCTGCCGGCCCGTCGGGCCCCGGGCATGGCGCGTCCCACCTGGTGGATCGCCGCGTCGGCCTGGGCCCTGGCCGATGCCGACCGCCAGGTGCCCGCGTCGGCTTCGGAGGCCTTCGGGGCCCTGACCCCGTTTGCCGGGATGACCCACCGGACCTTGGGCTATGCCGGTCAGCTTGTCGCGACCGCCGCGCAGGAGGCCCGATGACACCGGAACTCAAGGGCTACCTGTTCGTCACCATTCTCAAGCTGCTGGTCATCTTTACCGTGCTGTTGATCGGCGTGGCGCTGCTCACGCTGATGGAACGCAAGGTGGCTGCCTGGATCCAGAATCGGCCCGGTCCCAACCGGGTCGGCCCCTGGGGCATGCTCCAGCCTGCTGCCGACGGTATCAAGAACTTCATCAAGGAAGAGACCTATCCGGCGGCGGCATCGCGGGCCCTCTTCATTCTGGCACCCGCGCTCGCCTTCATCCCGGCACTGATGCTGCTGGCCGTCATTCCACTGGCCGCACCCATCCGCGTGGACTTCGACTGGATCTGGGGGGTGTCGGCGCTGATCGGGCCGGCCAGCTACCACGGCATGGTCTCAATCTCGGTCGCCGAACTTCCCATCGGCTTCCTCTTCGTCCTGGCCTTCTCCTCGCTCGGCGTCTACGGCGTCGCCATCGCCGGGTGGGCGTCCAACAGCAAGTATTCGCTGCTCGGTGGGCTGCGGGCCAGTGCCCAGATGATCTCCTATGAGGTCGCGATCGGACTGTCGCTCATTCCCATCCTGCTGCTCACCGGCAATGTCACCTTCGAGGAGATCATTGCCCGGCAGCAGATGGGCCTCTGGTTCGCGGGGCCGCTCTTCATCTCGTTCCTGTTCTTCGTCGTGGCCGGGTTCGCCGAGACCAACCGGCTGCCGTTCGATCTGCCGGAGGCGGAATCCGAGCTGGTGGCCGGGTTCCACTCCGAGTACAGCGCGATGAAGTTCTCGATGTTCATGATCGCGGAGTTCGCGCATATCGTGACGGTGGCGGCCATGATCACGGTGCTGTTCTTCGGGGGCTGGGACATTCCGTTCACCACCTGGGACAACCAGCCCGGCATCTGGCAGACGCTGCTGACCTTCGGGGCGTTCTTCAGCAAGATGTTCTTCTGGATCTTCTTCGTGATGTGGATCCGCTGGACGCTGCCGCGCTTCCGCTACGACCAGCTCATGGCGCTGGGCTGGAAGGTCATGCTCCCGCTGGCGCTGGGGTACATTCTGGTCACGGCGGCGGCCATCCAGGTGCTGGAGCGCGGCCTGGGACTCACCACGCCGCGCGCCCTGGCGGGCGGGCTCCTCGCCCTCAACCTGGTCCTCGGCGGGCTCCTGCTGTTCGCGCTCGATCGGGGTCGGATCGTCCAGGGTGTCGGACCCCGTCGCACACCCACGACAGTGCCCTCCCGGCACGGAGTCGACTGACATGGCCATCGGCGTCAAAGTGCTCACGCGTCCGACCCGCGAGGCTTCCTACCTGCGGGCGACCCTCAAGGGCATGGCGCTCACCTTCCGGCACATGCTGCAGCCCCGGGTGACCGTCCAGTATCCCGAGCAGCGGTCGACGGAGGACTGGCGCCTCTCGACCCGCTGGCGCGGCACGCACCGGATGATGACGGACGAATCCGGCCGCTCGAAGTGCGTGGCCTGTGGCCTCTGCCCCCAGATCTGCCCGGCCAACTGCATCAAGCTGGTGCCGGGCGAGGACGAGGCGGGCAACCGCTACCCGCTGATCTACGAGATCGACGAGTTCCGCTGCGTCTTCTGCGGGTACTGCCAGGAAGTGTGTCCCGAGGAGGCGATCCACGTCGGCGTGCATTATGAGAACGCCGAATATTCGCGCTCGCGCTTCGTCTACGACCTGGAGCGGCTGTCAGCGCAGACCCATCCGGTGTCCACGCTCTGGGATCCCACCGATCCCCGGGGAGAGTAGCGATGAGCCTGGTCGAGGGTACCTTCTGGTTCTTCGCCTGCTGGGCGGCAGGCTCCGCCATGATCTGCATTACCCGTCGGTCGCCGATCGCCTCGGCGCTGTGGCTGGTCTCGACCATGTGCGCGCTGGCGGCGATCTACGTGCTGCTCCAGGCGCACTTCATCGCGGCCATCCAGATCATCGTCTACACCGGTGCGATCATGGTGCTGTTCCTGTTCGTCATCATGCTGCTCAACCTCGACGACGAATCGCGGCCCTCCTGGCGACAGCCGGGCTGGCTGCTGGCGCTGGCCGTGACGGCGCTGCTGGGACTCTCCTTCAGCGGCGTACCGCGGTACACGGCGGAACGCCTGGCGCGTGAGTTCTCGGTGATGCCCGATTCGCTGGCCATTCCGTCCCGGCTGTTCCTGACCCCCGACGTGACCGAGGCCGTCCTGGTGGAGCGCGGCGTGGTCGGCTCGATCGCCGAGCCGCTGTTCCGGGGCTATCTGGTCCCGTTCGAGGTGACCTCCGTGCTCCTCCTGGCCGCCGTGGTCGGGGCCGTCGTTCTCGCGAAGAAGAGGCTCTAGATGCTGCTCGGTCCCGCCCTCGGACTCTCCGCGGTCCTCTTCCTGATCGGTGTCGTCGGGGTCCTTATCCGGCGCAACGCGATCGTGCTGTTCATGTGCATCGAACTCATGCTGAACGCTGTGAACCTGAGCCTGGTGGCCTTTGCGCAACTGCACGGGGTCGGCGGCCAGATCATGGTGTTCTTCGTGATGACGGTGGCCGCGGCCGAAGCCGCCGTCGGCCTCGCCATCATCCTGGCGATCTTCCGGCATACCCAGTCGGTCGATCTGACCCGCCTCAACCTCCTGAAGGGCTGAGTCGTGACGTCCCTGGTCTGGCTTACCATCCTGCTGCCCCTGCTGGGCGCGGCGATCAACGGCACCCTGGCGTTCAAACGCCCGCGGGCGACCGGCCTGATCTCCGCGGTCGGCGTGGGGGTCCTGGCAGCCGCGTTCGCCGTCGCCGTGGGCATCGCCCTCGAAGTGCGTCACCTCACCGAGCCGGTCCAGGTCCTGCTCTGGGAATGGATGCCGGTCAGCGACCGCCTCACCATCAGCCTGGCGCTCCAGGTGGACCGGCTCTCGACCGTGATGCTGCTGGTCATCACCGGTATCGGCACCCTGATCCATGCCTTCTCGGTGGGCTACATGCACGCCGACCGGGGCTATGCGCGCTATTTCGCCTACCTGAACCTGTTCGTCGCCTGCATGCTGGTGCTGGTGCTGGGTGCATCGCTGCCGATCGCCTTCATCGGCTGGGAAGGCGTCGGCCTCTGTTCCTACCTGCTGATCGGTTTCTGGTTCGATGTCGATGCCAATGCCACGGCGGGCAAGAAGGCCTTCCTGGCCAACCGCGTGGGCGACTTCGGCATCATGCTGGCCATGTTCCTGCTCTGGTGGCATCTGGGCACGCTGGAATTCGACCAGATGGCGGCACTGGCCCCGGGTGTCTTTGCGGTGGGCGGCACCACGGTCACGCTGATTGCCCTGCTGCTCTTCCTGGGCTG
This sequence comes from uncultured Gemmatimonadaceae bacterium, assembly GCA_964421625.1. Taxonomy (GTDB): domain Bacteria; phylum Gemmatimonadota; class Gemmatimonadetes; order Gemmatimonadales; family GWC2-71-9; genus Palsa-1233. The sequence continues at coordinate 62,692 of CAYQXR010000005.1, forward strand.
TACCGGCAAGTCGGCGCAGATCCCGCTGCATGTCTGGCTCCCCGACGCCATGGCCGGCCCGACGCCGGTGTCGGCGCTGATCCATGCCGCCACCATGGTCACGGCCGGGGTGTTCCTGATTGTCCGGACCGGCGTCATCTTCGCCCTGGCGCCGGTGGCGCTCACGGTGGTGGCAGTGGTCGGCGCGGTCACCGCCTTCATGGCCGCGACGGTGGCCCTGCGCCAGTACGACATCAAGAAGGTCCTGGCCTACTCGACGGTCTCCCAGTTGGGCTACATGTTCCTCGGGCTGGGCACGGGGGTCTGGGCCAGCGGGGTCTTCCATCTGGTGACCCACGCCTTCTTCAAGGCGCTGCTCTTCCTCGGGGCGGGCAGTGTGATCCACGCCATGCACCTGGCGCTGCACCACGTCCACAGTCACGCCGACCCGCAGGACATGCGCAACATGGGCGGCCTCCGCAGCGCGATGCCCTGGACCTTCGCCCTCATGGGACTGGCCACGCTGGCCATTGCGGGGGTGCCGCCCTTCAGCGGTTTCTTCTCCAAAGATGAGATTCTCGCCGCGGCGTTCGCGCGGAGTGCCGACCAGCCGATCTTCCTGCTCTGCTGGATCCTGGGACTCGCCGCCGCCCTGATGACGGCCTTCTACATGGCGCGGCTGATGGCCATGACCTTCCTCGGACCGTGGCGCGGCTCCGACGAGGCCCGCGGCGCCCTGCACGAGGCACCCTGGATCATGACCGGTCCGCTCACGGTGCTGGGCATCCTCAGCGTGGTGGGTGGGGCCATCAACCTGCCGAGCTTTGTCGGGGGGCATCATGCACTGGCGCACTGGCTCGAACCGGTGACAGCCCCGGCGACGGCGCTGCTGCCCAGTCTCCCGGCGATCGACCACAGCACCGAACTGCTCCTGGTCAGCGGGGCGATCACCATTGCGCTCCTTGGGCTCGCTGCCGGCCTGCTGCTCACCCGCCGTCAGGTGATTGTGCCGGCGGCCGAGGCACCGGCGGAGCGGGGGCTCTGGGCGCTGCTGCACCAGGCGTGGCGGGTCGACCGTCTGTACGACCTGCTCTTCGTGCAGCCGCTCATCTGGGTCTCCCGGCGGGTGCTCTGGCAGGGGCTTGACCAGTTCCTGGTCGATCGCCTCACGGTCGGGGGTACGGCCCGCGCGACCCAGGGCCTCGGCTGGCTCGGGTCGCGCCTGCAGAACGGTCAGGTTGCCCTCTATGTCACCCTCTTCGTCGTGGGGGCCGCTCTGATCCTCCGCGCGCTGGTGGGGTGACGCCATGAATACTTTCCTTGCCGCCATCGGGTACGAGCACTGGATTCTCCACGCGCTCCTGCTGATTCCGCTGCTGGGCATGCCGCTGGTGCTGCTGTTCCCGGCTGAGCGGGCCCGCTGGATCGCGCTGGGCGTGGCCCTGCTGGAGCTGGTGCTGGGGCTGGGCATCTGGTGGGCCTTCGATCCCACCAACGGCGGCATCCAGTTCGTCACCGACGTACCATGGATTCCCCAGTTCGGCATCGGCTACCGCATCGGTATCGACGGTATTTCCGTGCTGATGGTGCTGCTGTCGGTCATCATGATGCCGCTGGTGGTCTGGAGCTCGTGGCGCTCGATCGATCAGAAGCAGCGCGGCTTCTACACCCTCCTGCTGGCCATCAAGACGGGCATGATCGGGGTCTTCGTCGCCACCGACGTCTTCCTGTTCTACATGTTCTGGGAGATCCTCCTGATCCCGATGTACTTCATCATCGGGGTCTGGGGCAGTACCAACCGGCTGTACGCGGCGACCAAGTTCGTGATCTACACCTTCGTCGGCTCGCTCCTGATGCTGGTCGCCATCATCTGGATCGTCAGCGTGGTGGGACGGTCGACCGGGGTCTATTCCTTCGCCTACGAGCATCTGATCGCGCATGTCGATCTGCTGCGCCCCTACGGGCCGTGGTTGTTCATCGCCTTCGCGCTGGCGTTTGCCGTCAAGGTGCCCCTGTTCCCCTTCCACACCTGGCTGCCGGACGCCCATACGGAGGCCCCCACGGCGGGCTCAGTCGACCTCGCCGTGGTCCTGCTCAAGATGGGCACCTACGGATTCCTCCGGTTTGCCATCCCCTTCACCCCGGCCTTCGCGCTCTCCGAGACCACCGGCTTCGTGATGGCCCTGCTGGCTGTCATCGGCATCGTCTACGCGGCGCTGGTGGCCATGGTCCAGCCGGACCTGAAGCGCCTGGTGGCGTACTCCTCGGTGTCGCACCTGGGCTTCGTGATCCTGGGCATCTGGGGCAGCACGGTCGAGAGCGTCCAAGGGGCCATCGTCGTCATGGTGTCGCACGGCCTGAGTACCGGCGCGCTCTTCTTCCTGATCGGCATGCTCTACGAGCGGCAGCACACCCGGAAGATCGCCGACTTCGGCGGCCTGGCCCGGGTGGTTCCGATGCTCTCGCTGGCCTTCGTGATCACGGCATTCTCCTCGATCGGCCTGCCGGGGCTCAATGGCTTCGTCGGCGAGTTCCTGGTGCTGCTGGGCTCCTTCGGCCGCTACCCGATCCTGGTGGCCGTCGCCACCACGGTGGTGATCTTCTCGGCGGCCTACATGCTCTGGTCGACGCAGCGTGTCATCTTCAATCGTCTGACGAATCCGAAGAATGAGGGCATGGCCGACCTGAACTCCCGCGAACTGGCCGTGCTGGTGCCGCTGATCCTGGCGATGTTCTGGATCGGTCTGTATCCCGGGCCCCTGCTGCGGCGCACCGAGAGTGCCGTGCAGCGCTACGTCCAGATGATCGGGCCGCACCTGCCGGCCGCGGCCATCCCCGATCCGGTTCGACTCACGCTGCCGGGAGGGACCCGCTGATGCCGATCGATCTGAGTTCGCCCGCCGGCGTCACCCTCGCGCTGCTGCCGGAGATCATGCTGACGGGGACGGCGCTGGTGGTCCTCCTGCTGGTCGCCTGGCGCCATCGCACGGCCGCCGACATGCGCCTGGCCGGCATGGTCTCGCTGGTGGGCTATGTGCTCGCCGTGGCGGCCACCGGCTGGCTGGCGCTGCGGGGCGCCCGCGCCGAGGGCCTGCCGATGATGGTGGCCCTGGACGGCTTCCGGTTCGCCAGCAATGCGCTGCTGCTGTGGATCGGTGCGGCCGTGACCATTCTCTCGCTGCGCTGGTTCGAGCGGCAGGGGATCTTCGCCCCGGAGTACTACCCGCTGGTCATGTTCGCCACGGTGGGGATGATGCTGCTGGCCGGTGCGGCCGACATGACCCTCCTGTTCCTGGGGCTGGAGATCATGTCGATCTCCATCTACGTGCTGGCGGGGTATGACCGCACCCGCCGGGCCTCCGCCGAGGCGGCGCTCAAGTACTTCCTGATTGGCGCCTTCGCCACCGGGTTCCTGCTGTACGGCATCGCCCTGCTCTACGGGGCAACGGGGCATTTCAACTTCGGCCTGATCGGGGCGCAGCTCGCCGCCACCCCGCCGACACTGCTGGGCAAGCTGGGCATGGGACTGGTGTTGATCGGTTTCGCGTTCAAGGTCGGCGCCGCGCCGTTCCATGCCTGGGCACCCGATGTGTATGAAGGCGCGCCGACACCGGTCACGGCCCTGATGGCCAGCGGCGTCAAGGCTGCGGCCTTCCTGGCCCTGGCGCGCGTCCTGGCCGAAGTCTTCCCGGCCTTCGTCGACCTCTGGCGCCCCATCGTCTGGTGGCTGGCCATCGTGACCATTGCGGTCGGCAATCTCACCGCCCTGGCCCAGATCTCCATCAAGCGGATGCTGGCCTACAGTGCAATCGCCCATGCCGGGTACCTGATGCTCGCGCTGTGGTCTCACTCGGATGCCGGGACGGCTGCGGTGCTTGTGTACCTGCTGGCCTACGCCATCACGGCCATCGCCGCCTTCGGCATCCTGGCCTCGATCGAACGTGCCGGTGCCCGCACCGTGCTGCGCACCGACCTCGAAGGGTTGTTTGCCGTCCGCCCGTTCGCCTCGCTGGGCCTCGCGGTGTGCATGCTCTCCCTGCTGGGCTTCCCGGGAACCTTCGGCTTCATCGCCAAGTGGTTCCTGGTCCGCGCCACGCTGGAACAGGGTGAAGTGACGCTCCCCATCGCCATGATGATCGGCAGCGGCATCTCCATCTGGTACTATTTCCAGGTCATCCTGGACATGACCCTCAAGCCGACCCGGACTCGTTCGGCCCACCAGACCATCCGCATCCCGAGGCCTGCCAAGGTGGCCGTGGCGATCTGTGTGCTGGCGATTCTGCTGCTGGGTGTCTGGCCGTCGAAGGTCCTCGAATTCGCGTCGCAGGAAGCGGTGCAGATCCGCCAGGTGCTGGTCACCGCCGTCCCGCATTGATCCGGAGTATCGCATGAACGCCCCACGGTCCATTTTCCGCGAATACGACATCCGCGGGCTGGTCGAGACCCAGCTCACCGTCGAGTTCGCCGAGCATCTCGGTCGCGCCTACGCCACCGCCGCGTGGGCCCGGCTGGGCCGCGCCCCCGTGCTGGCCGTCGGTCGCGACAACCGCCCGTCCGGCATGGCCCTGTCCGCTGCCATCCGTCGTGGCATCGTCGCCTGCGGCGGCACGGCCATCGATGTGGGCGAGATGCCCACGCCCGCGCTGTACTTTGCCGTCCACGCCCTGGCCACCGACGGCGGCATGCAGGTGACCGGCTCGCACAATCCGCCCGAGTTCAACGGCTTCAAGATGGTGCTGGATGGGGAGGCCATTCACGGTGAGGCCATCCAGGCCCTCTGGGAGACCATCTCGCTGGAGCGCTACCACCTGGCAGAGGGTGGTCAGGAAGCCAGCGATGCCTCCATCCTCGGCTCGTACCGCGACGCCATCATTGCCCGGCACACACTGGCCCGTCCCATCAAGGTGGTGGTCGATTGCGGCAACGGTGTCACCGCGCTGATCGCGGTGGAGACGCTGCGGGCGCTCGGTGCCGAGGTGGTGCCGCTCTTCGATGTGAGCGACGGCACCTTCCCGAACCACCACCCCGATCCAACCGTCCTCGAGAATCTGGTGGACCTCCAGGCCGCCGTCCGGACCCACAGCGCCGAACTCGGCATCGCCTTCGACGGCGACGGCGATCGGATCGGTGCGGTGAACGAGCGGGCCGAACCGGTCTGGGGCGATCAACTGCTGATCCTCTTCGGTCGCGACGCGGTGACGCGTTTCGGCGCCGGTGTCCCGGTGATCTTCGATGTGAAGTGTTCGGCGGTCCTGCCGGCCGCGCTGGCGGAAGCAGGTGCCCGTCCCGTGATGTGGAAGACCGGACACTCCCTCATCAAGGCGAAGATGAAGGCCGAGCAGGCGCCGCTGGCTGGCGAGATGAGCGGCCACATGTTCTTCGGCGGTGACTGGTTCGGCTTCGACGATGCGCTGTTCGCGGCGGCCCGGCTGCTGGAGATCGTGTCCCGCGGTCCCGGTGCGCTCGCCTCGCATCTGGACGGCCTGCCGCCCTCCTTCGCCACGCCGGAACTGCGCGTGGACTGCGACGAGGCCACCAAGTTCGGCATCGTAGCCGAAGCCGCCAAGTACTTCGCGAGCCAGTACCCGGTCGACACCATCGACGGTGTCCGCATCAGCTATCCGGATGGCTGGGGACTCCTGCGCGCCTCCAACACGCAGCCGGTGCTGGTCATGCGGTTCGAGGCGACCACGCCGGAAGGCCGCGACACGCATCACGCTGAAATGCTCGCGTGGCTCGCAGGCAAGGGGCTCCAGGGCTGACATCATGACGCCCAGGACACGGCGCAGCCTGATCATCACGCTGATCGTCGTTGCGCTGCTGTTCCTGGGTCGCGGGCTCAGCGAGCTGCTGACGGCACGCTGGTGGGCCGCCGCCATTTCGCCGGAGGCGGCCATGGCGGTGCGGCGGTGGCAGCACCTGGGCCTCCTGCTCGACGCCCTCGCCATCCTGCTGGCATCCGCCTGGTTCATACTGCTGGCGCTGACCATCGGCCGCACCGTCAGCTACGTCCACATCACCAGACGCTTGGGCAACCTCGATCTGCGCGAGGCGGTGCCCACCCGCTACCTGCTCGCCGGTGCCCTCCTGATCGGCGTGCTCCTCGGCTGGCTCACCGGGGCCGGTGCCTCGCGCTGGCGCGCGCCGGTGGCCCAGGCCTTTCTGGAAGGCCAGGCCTTCCTGGATGTTCAGGGTCCATTCCATGAGCCACTGCTGGGGGCAGCACTGGGTGTGCTGCTGGTGCGCCTCCCCGTGTGGGAACTGGCCCATGAGTATCTCCAAACGCTGCTCCTGGTGGGCCTCACCTTTACCGCCACGCTCTACCTGGTCATTGGTGCGCTGCGCCGGGCCCCGCGGGGCATGGACCTGCATCCCTACGCCCAGAAGCATCTCGGCTCGCTGCTCGGCCTGCTGGCGGTCTCGTTCGGCATCGGCTTCCTGCTGGACCCGTGGCGCTACGCCGTCAGCATCGGACCGGAACAGGCCGACGACGGGCTCCGGGCCATCGTTGCCCTGTCCAAACCGGCGGCTCTGCTGGCCTTCCTGACGGCGCTTGCCACGCTGCGGTGGGGAGCGGGCAAGTCGTCGGAGTTCGCACTTATCGGCTGGGGCACTCTGGCGCTGGCGCTGGTTGGTTCGGCGGTGGCTGCGCCAGGATCCAGTACGCCACAGACCGTGGTGACGAACCGGTTCAACGACATCGCCTGGGGCATCCGTCGCGCCGACTCGCCACGCGATACTACGCCGCCGCTCCAGGCCCTGTGGGACGAGGCCTCGCTGACAGCCCACGAGTCGGCCACCGGACGCTTTGTCCTGGCGATCACACCCGCGGACGGGCCGGAGGGCACACCGGCACACTGGGTGGTCGCCTCCACCGACAGCGGGCTTGCGACAGTCCGCGCCCGCGCCATTCTGGCCAGTGCGACAACCTCGGAGCGGGCCCCCGCTGCATGGGCTGACGCAGCACAGGAAGCACCTGCCGTGGTCCGCCCGGGGGCGCCACGGTGGCGTGAAGGGCCCAGCGGCGTGCCGGTGAGGAACAGCCTTCGGCGGCTGATCCTGACCTGGGGGAGGCAGGCGCTCGGCATCGCTTCGCTCCCGGACAGCAGCAGGGTGGATTGGCATCTGGACCCAGCGGCGCGCTCGGCGGCCCTGCTCCCCATGGCCCGCTGGCTCCCGGCTGACGTTCTCATGGTGGACGGGCAGATGCGATGGGTGTCGCAGGGGCTCATTCCAGTCGAGCGGTTCCCGCGGTCGGTCCGTCAGCCGGTGCAGGGGACAATGCTGGCGGGGATGCTGCCTGCCTTCCTGAGTGTCATTGACCCGGTGAGTGGCCATGTGTCGGTGTATCTGGACCCGGCCGCCTCGCCGCTGGCCACGACGTGGCGGCTGCTCTTTCCCGAGCTGATCGCCCCGGCGGACTCACTGCCGGCCGACCTCCGGACTGCCCTGCCGTACAGTGCCTCCTGGGCTGCGCTCCAGGTGGCTGCCACAGGTGGACCGGGCGCTGGTGGTCAGGCACCGACTGCTACCTGGACCGGCGCGGGGGAGGTCCGCTGGGCATGGCACGGGGCAGGGGAGGGCAGCGTGCAGGTGGGGCGGCGCAATGGCCTGCCCTGGTGGGCGGAGTCGGCAACCTCGCCGGATGTACCCGCCACCCGACGTGCGTTCGCACAGCTCCCCCTGTTCCTCACGCTGCGGGACAGCGTTGCCGCGCGCGGGGATTCGGTTCTGATGGGGCCGATCCGCTGGAGTGCGGATGGTTCCCAGACCTGGCAGGCCGCCCAGGCCCTGCTCCCGGGGCAGGGGATCCGCCTGCTGGCCATCGGGCAATCGGTGGATGGCGTGGTCTCCGCAAGCCGGCTGGCAGGGAACACCCTGCCCACACCGGGCGATTCAACCCGTCCCGACGACCTCGATGGCCACGAAGGTCAACTCCGCGAAGCCAGGACCTGGCTCGCCCGCGCCGACTCGGCGCTCCGTCGCGGCGACCTGACCGCCTTCGGTCGGTACTTCGAGGCGCTCCAGCGGACCCTGGAGCGGGACGAGCGGTAGCAGGCAGCACTCACTGCCCGTCCCAGGTGCCGATCTGGCGTTTTTCGGAGGGGGGGGTAGATTGGAAGGATCACCCGGAGGCTGACCCCATGTTGACTACAGTTGCCTTGTTGGCGCTCCTCACCCCGCAGACCGACACCGTCCCGCTCCCGCAGGCGGTCCGCGCAGGGATTGCGCAGGTGCTGCGCCAGGTGACGTCGGTGGGGACGAATGATCTGGACACCATTTTCGTCGATGTCCCCTCGTTCCAGCGGCGTTTCGATGCGTCGCACGGCGACTCCACCACCTGGCAGGTGATTCTGGGAGGGGCGGGCAGCCTGGCCGTGAATCGCACTGTCCAGGTGCTCCGGGAGTGTGACCCTGAGGTCGAGGAACAGCGGATCAAGGGCCTGCCCATTGACGCCATGGCCAGCACGTGTCGGCGGGCCCCGCCACTGCGGACGCTCCTGATCCACAGCGGCCCGTCCACCCGCGACAGCGCCGGTGTCCATGTGGATGTCTACCTGAACCACTCACGGCGCACATCAGGGCCTGCGGGCGCCCTCTTCCCCATCGTCGAGCTGTACCGCGTCACCCTCCGTGACGGTCCCGCGGGCTGGACGGTGGCGAAGGTTGCACCGGCTCCCATCCTGCCGGTGATCCGCTGATCCGGTGACGTAGCGGGCCCGGCCCGACCGGGGATTGGCGCTTCGTGGGCGCCCTGCGGCCTGTGGCGGTCCCCCGCCCGGGCCGCTATCTTTGGGGGCTTCATTCGATGGCCTTTTCCGGCAGTCCACCGCTGGGACAGCCTGTGGCTGGGACTCTCCAACGAGGTAGGCATGAACCTGCATGAATATCAGGCCCGCGAGCTGCTCAAGGTTGCGGGCGTTCCCATGTTCGACGGCGATGTGGCCGCGACGCCCGCCGAAGCCGAGGCGATTGCACGTCGCCTGGGCGGCACGGTCGTCGTCAAGGCGCAGGTACACGCCGGCGGTCGTGGCAAAGCAGGTGGTGTCAAGCTCGCCAATACGCCCGAGGAGGCGCGGGACTGCGCCACCAAGATCCTCGGCATGACCATCAAGGGGCTGGTGGTGTCCAAGGTGCTGGTCGTACCGGCCGCCGACATCGCCACCGAGAGCTACGTCGGCCTGATCCTCGACCGCGCCACCCAGAAGCCCGTCTTCATGGTTTCGGCCGCGGGCGGGGTGGACATCGAGGAAGTCGCGGCGACCAACCCCGAGAAGATCACCAAGCTGGCGGTCGATCCGCGCAACGGCCTGATGGCCCACCAGGCGCTGCAGCTTGCGCTGGCGCTGTATCCCGACAACTGGGACCACGCCAAGGCGGCCGTGCGGATCATGCACCAGCTCTACCAGGTGTTCATGGCCAACGGCGCGTCGCTGGCCGAGATCAACCCGCTGGTGACCACGCCGGACGGGCGGGTGCTGGCGCTGGACGCCAAGATCTCCATCGACGACAATGAACTCGACCGGCGCGCCGACCTGGCCGCCCTCCGCGACGAAACCGCCGAGGAGCCCAGCGAGGTCGAAGCCCGACGGGCCAACCTGACCTTCATCAAGCTCGACGGCGACGTCGGCTGCGTGGTCAACGGGGCCGGTTTGGCCATGGCCACCATGGACCTGGTCAAGTACTACGGCGGCGAGCCGGCCAACTTCCTGGATATCGGCGGCTCGTCGAATCCCGAGAAGGTGGTCAACGCCCTGCGGATCATCACCAGCGACCCGGCCGTGAAGGTGATTCTGTTCAACATCTTCGGCGGCATCACCCGGACCGACGACGTTGCCAACGGGATTGTCACCGCGACCCAGCAGTTCAAGGTAGATCTGCCCATCGTCATCCGGCTGACCGGGACCAACGAGCAGGAAGCCTTCCGGATTCTCGAGAGCGTCGGGATGTCCGCAATGAACGACATGGATTCGGCCGTTGCCAAGGCCGTCGAACTGGCCAAGGGGGCGGCGTGAGCATCTGGATC
>CAYQXR010000006.1:0-66848 GCA_964421625.1 uncultured Gemmatimonadaceae bacterium
AGAGTGCCGCACTGTCACTGCGGAGGTCGCGGGTTCGAGCCCCGTCAGCCCCGTCACCCCACCCCGCCGCGAGCGTATCGAGGCGGGGTGCTGTTTTTCCGGAACAGGTCTCGTGTCCGACGCAACCCTGCACACCCCGGTCCTGCTTGACCCCATCCTCGCCCGCGCCTCCGGCGCCCGGCGCGTGGTCGATGGCACCCTCGGACATGGCGGGCACACCGTGGCCCTGCTGGCCCAGGGAGCCGCCGTGCTGGGAATCGACCGGGATCCGGACGCCATCCGGACCGCTCGGGAGCGGATCGGCCCGCACCCGCACTTCACCACGCTCTGCGCCCCCTACGCGTCACCCGAGGCGCTGGCCGCTGTCACTGCCTGGCGACCCGATTTCCTGCTGCTCGATCTCGGCGTCTCCTCCCGCCAGCTCGACGACCTGTCCCGTGGCTTCAGCTTCCGCCCCGGCGCGCCCCTCGACATGCGGATGGGCGATGCCGGTCCCACCGCCGCCGAGTGGTTGGCTGAGGCCGACAGCGCCACCCTGCGGCAGGTCTTCCGGGAGTACGCCGACGAACCCCGGGCGGCCCGTCTGGCTGCGGCTGTGGTCCACCGCCGGGAGCGCACCCCACTGGTGTGCAGTGACGACCTGGTGAACGTCATACGGAGTGTGCTGGGGCCCCGCAGTGGACCGGGCGAGTTCGCCCGGATCTTCCAGGCGGTGCGGATTGCCGTGAACGAGGAACTGACCGGGCTGGCGGAGGCTCTGCCGGTGTTCCGGGATGCGTTGACGCCGGGCGGAGTCATGGCGGTGATCAGTTATCATTCGGGGGAGGATCGTCTGGTCAAACACAGCTTTCATGAGTGGAGCAGGGGCTGCATCTGCCCCGCGGCGCTGCCGCGCTGTGTCTGTGGACGCATCCCCCTGGGGCAGGCGATTCCCCGCCGAGCCATCATGGCCTCCGAGGCCGACATCGAGTCCAACCCCCGAGCCCGCAGTGCCCGTCTCCGGTTCTTCCAGGTCGCCGCACCGAACTCTTAGAGGTCGCTACCAGGTCCTCGCCTGGGTGGGGCTGGGTGTGCTCGTCGCGGCATTGGTCATTGCGCGGCAGTACCAGGGCTGGCGCCTCCAGGGACGGCTGGACCGGCTGCGCGATGAAGTCGCCGTGCTGAGCGGACAGCAGGCCGACCTGGAAGGCGAACTGGCCACCCTCCGCAGCCTGGCGGTGCTCGGCCCCAAAGCGGGGGCGCTCGGACTGCGGGTGGCCAGCGATCGTGAACTGCGCGAACTCCCCGTGCCGCAGGTGCGCTGAGTGAGTCGCACCCTGCTGCGGATCGGCGCACTCCAGTTCCTGCTGGCCCTGGGCGGGCTGGCGGTGCTGTGGCGGGCCGTGGCGATCCAGGTCGTCGACCACCGGGCCTGGCAGCACAAGGCCGAAGATGCCCGGGTGCGCACTGCCGTGGTCGCGGCACGGCGGGGCGCCATTCTCGACCGCAACGGTGTGCCGCTGGCCCAGACGCACGAGCAGTATCAACTGCGGCTGACGCGCAGTGAAATGCGGGATACCGGCGAAGTCGCCATCCAGCGCCTCCTGGTGCAGGCCGGGATCAGCCCGGAGCGGGTGACCCGCGCCTTCCAGCGGGACTACCCCTCCTTTCCCGAGTTCTTCAGCGCCGAGGCCATGCAGCCGTTCCGCGGCCGGGCCGGGGTGCATCCGGATGCCAGGATGCGGCGGGTCTATCCGCTGCAGCGCGTGGGCCTGGCCTGGCTGGGTCGCTTGGACGATCAGGGGCAGGCCACCGGTGGCATCGAGCGCGCCTGGGACACGCTGTTGCTCGGCACGCCGGGCAAGGCGCGTTACCTGCTGGACGGCCGCGGTCGGGCGCGGGAGGTGCCGCAGTCGGTACGGCAGGCCCCGGTGGCGGGTCACAATGTGTACCTCACCATCGACAACGAACTCCAGGGCATTGTCGAAGGGGTACTCTACGATGCCGTGGACTCGATGCCGGCCCAGGGTGGCGACGTCGTCATCCTGGAGGCACGCACCGGCGAAATCCTGGCCATGGCATCGCTGCGGCGCAACGCCCGCGGCGAGATCGAGCCGAATGCCGCCGCGGTGACGGAACCGGGGGAGCCGGGATCCACCGCAAAAATCTTTACGGCAGCCGCGGTCCTGGAGCACGGGGTCGATACCACGCCCGTCCCGGGACACCATGGACGCTGGGTGACGCCCGGCACCACCCGCGTGATCGAAGATGTGCACGGCGAAGATGGCGACCTGACCCTCGGCGAGACCATCAAGCACTCCAGCAATGTGGCCATCTCGCAGTTCGCGCTGCGCCTGTCGCCCGAGCAGCTCTTCCGCACCCTGCGCGGCTTCGGCTTCGGCACGCAGACGGGGATCGGCTTTCCCGGTGAGGACGGCGGCCTGCTGTTCCGGCCACCCTGGGTCAATCACCTGCTCTCGATGCCCTCGCTGTCCCAGGGCTACGAGTTCATGGCCACGTCGCTGCAGGTGGCGACCGGGTATGCCGTGCTCGCCAATGATGGTGTGCTCGTCGCCCCCACCCTGGTGCGCGAAATCCGCCACCCCAGTGATCCGACCCCCATCTGGCAACATGCCCCACAGCCCCTGCGTCGGGTCGTCTCCACCCAGGTGGCGTCGCGTCTGCGGGACTATCTCCGGCTGGCAACCGATACCGGCTCGTCCGGCCGACGGGCACAGCTCGACCAGTACACCGTGATCGGCAAGACCGCGACAGCCAAGGTCCGCCCCTACCTCCCAGGCGTCTACCGCTCGGCCTTCGCTGGTCTGTGGCCGGGAGATGATCCGCAACTGGTGATCTACGTCATGGTCGATCGGCCCCAGGGTGGCCGGTTCTATGGTGGCGATGTCGCCGCGCCCCTGGTGCGGTCGATCATGCTCCGCGCGCTGGCCGCCACCAACTCGCCCCTGAACCGGACCCGGCTGGCATTGCCCGTGGCATCACTCCCACCCGTACCCGTGCCGTCCGCCCGGGCCGGGGACGCCACGCCTGTGCTCGGGGTCGAGTTGCCCCACATGGCGCGGACAGGCGAGGAGGCCGATGTGGTCGTGCCCGATCTGACGGGCCTCTCTCTCCGGGAGGCCGTGGCCGCCATGCACCAGGCCGGACTGCGCGTCCGGTTACGCGGGACCGGTCAACCAACCGGATCGGTGCCGGGAGCGGGAACCACCGTCACCCGGGGAACCACGGTCGCCCTGCAACTCAGCGCTCGCCGATGATGCTCTCCGTGCTGGCCGGTGTGCTCCGCAGCCATGGGCTGCTGGTCGCCGGTGGGACCGATGCTGACCGACACGTGTCCTCGCTGGCAGTCGACTCCCGGCAGGTCGAGTCCGGGTCGCTGTTCATCGCCGAGCGTGGCAGTCAGGTCGACGGCCATGACTACGTGGCCGCGGCCGTCACCCGAGGCGCGGTGGCGGTGGTGGCGGAACACCCGCTCGATCTGTCCGTCCCCTGCCTGGTGGTAACCGACGGGCGGGCGGCCGTGCGAGTCCTGGCCGCTGCCTGGTTCCATCATCCGACCGATCAACTCGCGCTGGTGGGCATCACCGGCACCAACGGGAAGACCACCACCACCACGATGGTCCGTCACCTGCTCAATGCCGCCGACGATGCCGGCAGCATCGGCACGCTGGGAGCCTTCGATGCCGCCGGGCACGCGGTGGTCTCCACGGCCGGCAGCCTGACCACGCCCGGCGCCCTCGACCTGCAGGCCACCTTCCGTCGCCTGGTCGACCTGGGTGTACACCGTGTGGTCATGGAGTGCTCCTCCCACGCACTGGAGCAGCACCGACTCGACGGCCTGCACTATCGCGTCGGCGTGTTCACCAACCTGACCCGCGAGCATCTGGACTATCACGGCACCATGGCCGCCTATCTCGACGCCAAGCTGCGCCTGGCGGACCTTGTGGCCGTCGACGGTACCCTGGCGGTTGCGGCAGATGATGCGGCCTGGGCTCCCCTGCTGGCCGACCCGCGCACCGTCACCTGGGGCACCGCTGCCAGCGCCGACGTGCGCGCCAGCCACCTGCACAGTGATCTCAGCGGCACCACCTTCGATCTGACCGGCCGCTTCGGCTCGCGACGGATCACCATGCCGTTCCTGGGCGAATTCAACGTGAGCAACGCCCTGGCCGCCGCAACCTGCGCGCTGGCCCTCGGCGAGTCGCTCGATACCGTCGTGCAGCGTCTCGCCTCGGCGCCGCAGGTGCCTGGGCGCATGGAGCGGCTGGCCGATGCGCCGGTCACCGTGCTGCGCGACTACGCCCACACGCCCGACGCGATGCAGCGCGTGCTGGCCACGCTGCGGCCGCTGGTGCCCGGGCGTCTGCTGCTGCTCTTCGGCTGTGGCGGAGATCGTGATCGGGGCAAGCGCCCGGTCATGGGACGCATCGCCGCTGAGGGAGCGGATCTGGTGATGCTGACGGAGGACAACCCGCGCACCGAGGATCCCGAGCGGATCATCGACGATATCGTCGCCGACATGCCTCCCGGCTCATATCGCCGCTGTGTCGACCGCGCCGAGGGGATCCGTCGCCTGCTGGCTGAGGCTGGCCCGGACGACCTGGTGCTGCTGGCGGGGAAGGGGCACGAGACCTACCAGATCATCGGGAAGCAGTACCTCCCCTTCGACGAACGGGAAATCGTGCGGGAGGCGCTGGCCGGATGAGCGCATCCTTCTCGGCGGATGAAGTGGCCGCCCTGCTTGGAGTTACCAGTCCGGCCGACGTGCCGACCGGTTTTCCGTGCGTGTCCACCGATACCAGGACATTGCCGCCGGGCGCGCTGTTCGTGGCGCTGTGTGGCGAGCATTTCGACGGCCACGAGCATCTGGCTGCTGCCCGCGACCGGGGCGCTGCCGCCGCCGTGGTCCGCGTCGGGACGGCGCCAGTGGCTGGGCTGCCGCTCTACCCGGTGGCCGATCCACTCGACGCGCTGGGGCGTCTGGCCGCAGCGCATCGGCGGCGGATCCCCGGGCCGGTGGTTGCGATCACCGGACAGAACGGCAAGACCTCGACCAAGGAGATGGTCGCCGCGGTGCTGAGTACCCGGTGGCGGACGCACCGCACCAGCGTCAATCGCAATAACCGCGTGGGTGTGCCGCTCACCGTGCTGGAGGCGCCGGCGGATACCGAAGCCCTGGTGGTCGAGGCCGGTGCCAACCTGCCGGGCGAGATTGCCATCTTCCGCGACATCCTCGCGCCCACGGTGGCCATCGTCACCTCGGCAGGGGCAGGGCACCTGGAAGGCTTCGGTACGGTCGAGCGTGTGGTAGAGGAAAAGCTCTCGCTGACCCTGGGCGTGCCCCTGGCCATTGTCGGCTCCGATCCGCCCACGCTCACGTCGGGGGCCCGGAGTCTGGCAGCACGGGTCATCACGGCCGGAGTGGCAGACGGGGATCTCCGGCCCGATGCGGTGGCGCTCCAGCCGGACGGGCTGCCCCAGGTCACCGTCGACGGGCAGACCTTCACCCTGGCTGCCCGCGGTCTGCACCAGGCGGGCAATGCCATGCTGGCCTGGGCGCTGGTGCGTGAGTATGCCCTCGATCCGGCCGCCGCTGCCGCCGCGCTGGGGGCCTTCGCCCTCCCCGGAGGTCGCGGCGAGTTGACAGGTCGCGACGGTCTGACCATCCTGAACGATGCCTACAATGCCAATCCTGAATCGTTCACCTCGGTGATCGCGCTGGCGCAGTCGCTGCGGGCCGGTCGCCGCCTGATATTCGTGGCGGGTTCGATGCGCGAACTCGGGCCGACTGCCCCGGCACGCCACACGGAGGTGGCCGCACAGTTGGCGGAACTGGCGCCCGATGTGCTGGCGCTGGTGGGCGATTTCGTGCCTGCCTTCGCGCCCTGGCGCACAACGTTCTCCGGTACCCTGCTGGAGGCGGCCGACGCCGAGGCGATGGGGCCGCTGGTGGCGGAGACGCTGTCGGGGAACGATCTGCTGGTACTCAAAGGATCTCGGGGTGTGACGCTGGAGCGCATCCTGACTGCACTCCCGGAACGGGTGGCCTGACATGCTCTACCATCTGTTGGCCGGGACCAGCCATTCGCTGTTGAACCTGTTCAACTACATCTCCTTCCGGGCCGCGGGGGCAGGCGTGACGGCGCTGCTCATCGCGTTCATGGTGGGGCCCGCGGTCATCCGGCGGCTGCAGGCGCTGAAGGTCGGTCAGGTGATCCGGGTGGAGGGGCCAGCCTCGCATCAGTCCAAGCGGGGCACTCCCACCATGGGGGGGCTGATCATTCTGGCGGCTACGGTCATCCCGACGCTGCTCTGGGCGCCGCTGACCAACCGGTTCGTGATGGTCACGCTGGTGGCGATGATCTGGACCGGCGCGATCGGCTTCCTGGACGACTATCTGAAAGTGGTGCAGGGGCAATCCCGCGGGCTGGTTGCCAAGTGGAAACTGGTCGGCCAGATCCTCTTCGGTGTCTCGCTCGGTGCGATGCTGCTGCACTGGCCCATCGTGTCGCCATCGACCATTCCCGTCGCCGGGACCACGGTGCCGTTCTTCAAGTACACCGTGATCGTGTTCATCCCGGCCGTCTACATCGTCTTCGTCACCGGGGTGGTGACGGGCTTCTCGAATGCCGTCAACCTGACCGACGGCCTGGATGGTCTCGCCGCCGGTCTCACGGTCGTTGCGGCCGGGACGTTCGCCGTCTTCGCCTACATCGCCGGCCGGGTCGACAGTACCGAGTATCTCAATCTGTTCTACCTGCCTGGAGCCGGAGAGCTGGCCGTCTACTGCAGTGCCCTCATAGGTGCCTGCCTCGGCTTCCTCTGGTACAACGCGCATCCCGCCAAGGTGTTCATGGGCGATACCGGCAGCCTGGCCATCGGCGGTGCGCTCGGCACCATGGCCATCCTGCTCAAGTCGGAGTTCCTGCTGGTGATCATCGGTGGGGTGTTCGTGGCGGAAGCCGCCTCGGTGATGCTGCAGACCGGCGTGTACAAGTGGGCCAAGCGGACCCGCGGGCGCGAGTACGCCGACACCCACCGCGTCTTCCGGATGGCCCCGCTGCACCACCACTTCGAAAAGCTCGGCTGGCACGAAACCACAGTGGTGGTCCGCTTCTGGATCCTGGGGATCTTCTGCGCGCTGCTGGCGCTCGCCACACTCAAACTGCGATGACCCGATTCGACGCCTGGCGGGCAGCAGGGGGTGAGGTGAGTGTGGTCGGCCTCGGCCGCAGCGGTATCGCGGCGGTGCGGCTGCTCGCGGCGCACGGGATTCCCGTCTACGCGTCGGATGCTGGCAGCGTGTCGCCGGAGACCATGACCGCTTTGCGCGGGCTGCCCGATGTGACGGTGGAGCAGGGCGGGCACGCGATCGACCGGATCACCCGGAGCGCGGCCCTGGTGGTGTCGCCGGGCGTACCACCCGATGTGCCGGTGCTGGCGACCGCGCGGGCCGCCGGGGTGCCGATCGTCGCCGAGGCACAGCTTGGCCTGGATGCACTGCCGCAGACGCGGGTCATCGCCGTGACCGGGACCAACGGCAAGACGACCACCACGGCGCTGGTCGGAACGCTGCTGCAGGCGGCCGATCGCCACGCGCTCACCGCCGGCAACATTGGCCGCGCGGTCAGCGAAGTGGCGCTGCTCGAGTCACCCCCCGAATGGCTGGCACTGGAGCTGTCCTCGTTCCAGTTGCACGACATGCCTGATCTGTCGCCCACGGTCGGTATTCTCACCAACCTGGCGCCCGACCATCTGGACCGCTATCCCGATGCGGCCAGCTACTACGCGGACAAAGCGCGGCTGCTGGTGCAGGCCAATGCTCGGTCGATCTGGGTCGGCAATCTGGACGATCCCCGCTCCCGAGCCATGCTGCAGGATGTGCCGGGCCGTCACCTGCGCTTCACCGTGGCTCCGCGCCGCCGTGCCGATGCCTGGCTCGATCACGCAGCGGGGATGCTGATGCTGGGGCAGGAGGCGCTGCTTCCCCGGAACGAGTTCCCGCTGCTGGGCGACCACAATGTGGCCAACGCGCTCGCTGCAGCGCTGGCCGTTCACGCAGCAGGTGTCTCCCGTGAGCGCATTGCCGCGGGGCTGCGCGCGATGGTGGCACTGCCTCATCGATTGGAGCCGGTGCGCGAGGTCGATGGGGTGCTCTGGATCAATGATTCCAAAGCCACCAACCTCGCCTCCACCGAGGTGGCGGTCCTGGGCATGGACCGTCCCTTCGTGCTGCTGCTCGGTGGGCGGCACAAGGGCGAACCCTATTCGGCCCTGGCCGAGCCGCTGCGGACGCGAGGTGCCGCCGTGGTCACCTTCGGCGAGGCGGCTGATCTGGTCGTGGCCGATCTGGCTGATGCGGTGCCGGTCGAGCGGGTCGCCACCTTCGAGGCAGCAGTCGAGCGCGCTGCGGCGCTGGTCCCCCATGGTGGGGCGGTGCTGCTGTCGCCGGCCTGCTCCTCCTACGACATGTTCCCGAACTACGAAGTGCGCGGCGAGACCTTCCGCGCGCTGGTGCAGGCACGGTGAGCCGTCGCATTGCCCACCCGGGAGAGCGGCGCTGGGAAACCAACCTCCTCGCGACCGTCACCTTGCTGCTCACGGCCTTCGGCATCATCAACTGCTATGCGGCGGCCACCTATCTGGCGGGGTGGTACGATGAGGCCTCGCAGCAGGCGCTGGCGGCCGTGATCGGCGGTGTCGTTTTTCTGGTTGCGACGCGGATCGAGTATACCCAGTGGCGGCGTATTGCTCGGCCGCTGTTCCTTGCCACCTTGGTTGGCCTGGTGGTGCTCGCCATCGCGGCGGTCATCTGGCGTGAACCGACCGCCAGGGAAGGCTTCCTCCAGAAGCACCTGCCGCACCTCAACGGCGCCCGCCGCTGGATCCGTCTCTTCGGGGTCCAGATTCAGGTGTCGGAAGTTGCGCGCCTGGCATTGGCCCTGTTCCTGGCGACCAGGCTCGCCGACATGGGCACGCGCATCCGCGACCTGCGCGAGGGGTTCATGCCGGTCATGGGCATCACCCTGGGGGTGAGCATGCTGGTGGCCGTGGAGCCCTCGCTCTCGATGGCGATTGTCCTTGGACTGGTCGGGGCCGGCGTCATTTTCGCGGCGGGCGCGCGTATCACCCACTTCCTGCCCCTGGCGCTGACTGCCAGTCTGGGCATCTGGATCATCGTGACCCGCGAGTCGGTGCGGGCCAAGCGCTTCGCCACCTTCCTGACGCCAGCGCTCCAGTGTGATCCCAAGGATGATCAGGCCTGCCAGTCCCTGATCGGCATCGGCAACGGCGGCCTGTTCGGCGTCGGCTTCGGCGAGGGCACCCAGAAGATGGGTCACCTCCCCTACGGTTACTCGGACTTCCTGCTCTCGGTCATCGCCGAGGAGTGGGGTCTGTTTGGAATCCTCTTTGTTGTGACGCTGTTCGGGATCTACTGCTGGCTCGGACTGCGGATCGCCCGGACGGCGCGCGACCCCTTCGGGACCTACCTGGCGACCGGGTTGACCCTGGCCGTCGGCGTGACCGCCCTGCTGCATGCCTTCGTGGTGCTGCGCATGATGCCGCCCACCGGACTGACACTGCCCTTCATGTCGGCCGGCCGCGTGTCGCTGATCTTCTACCTGCTCTCAGCGGGGATTCTGGTGGCGATCGGGCGGGCCCGCGGCAAACCGTCGCACGCCCGATGACCACCGTGCTCCTGGCCGGGGGTGGCACCGGCGGGCACCTGATGCCGGCGCTGGCGCTGGGCGAGGCGGTGAGCCGTCTCGATCCTGCGGCACGAATCGTCCTCGTCGGGGCTCAGCGGGGCGTCGAGGCCACCGTCCTGCCTGCGCGCGGGGTCGCGCACCACTTGCTGCCGCTGGAGCCCATCTATCGGCGGCAGTGGTGGCGCAACATCCGCTGGGCCTGGCAGGTTGGGCCGCTGCTGCGGCAGATCGACCAGGTCCTGGACCGGGACGCACCGGATGTGGTAATCGGCACCGGTGGCTACGCCAGCGGACCGGTGGTCTGGCGCGCTGCACGGCGCGGCATTCCGACCGCAGTGCTGGAACTCGATGTGCGCCCGGGTATCGCCACCCGCTGGTTGTCGCGCCGCGCCCGCGAGGTCTGGGTGGCCGCGCCCGAAGCGGTCCCCCTGCTGCCGGTACCCGCGCAGGCCCGGGCCGTCGTGACTGGGGCGCCCATCGTGCCGCCCGATCCTTCGCGACGGGCCTTGGCGCTGGCGCGATTCGGTTTCAACAGCGAGCGTCCAGTGCTGGTGGTCACCGGTGGGAGCCAGGGCTCGCTGGCCGTCAACCGGGCCGTGGCGGAGTGGCTGGCAAGCGGCGCTGCGGAGGAGGTCCAGGTGCTCTGGGCCACGGGCCAGCAGACCCATGCTGAATTTGCCCGGTGGCACGGTCTGCCCGGCGTCCAGGTGGTGCCATTCCTCGACCCCATGGCCGATGCGTGGGCCATCGCCACCCACTGCGTGGCCCGGGCCGGCATGATGACCATCGCCGAACTCTGCGCCTGGGGGATTCCCTCGATCCTCATTCCGCTGCCCACGGCGGCGGCCGATCATCAGAGCCACAACGCCCGGGCCATGGCAGCGGCCGGTGCGGCGATCCACCTGCCGCAGGGCGACCTCACGCCTGAGCACTTCGCCGCCACCGTGGACCGGCTGCTGCACGGGCCGGACAGTGCCACCATGGCCGCAGCCGCACGGGCGCGCGGCCGACCGGACGCGGCCACTGCGCTGGCACACCGGGTGATGGCCCTGGTCGGGGCCTGACACCGGGCGCCAGCGCACCTCCCGTTATCTTCGCTGGGTGATGTCCCTCTTCGATCCGGCGGACCCCAGACCGCTCCACTTCCTCGGCATCGGGGGAGCCGGGATGAGTGCCTTGGCGCTCATTGCCGGTCGCCGCGGTGTGTCCGTGACCGGCAGCGATCCCGATGCCACCGCCTTTCCGGACCTCGCCGCCGCCGGCATCCAGGCTCGGACTGCGGCCACGCCCGAACAGATCCGCGCCGCGCGTGCGGTGGTCGTGACGGCCGCTGCCTCGGTCGATCACCCCGACCTGGTCCTGGCGCGGGAGGCGGGTGTTCCCGTGGTGCCACGCAAAGTCGCGCTCGCCGAGCTGGTGAACGGCAGTACGCTGGTGGCTCTGGCGGGGACCCATGGTAAGACGACGACGACGGTGATGACCACCGAGGCACTGCGTGCAGCGGGACTGCATCCCACTGGGCTCGCCGGTGGCCGGGTGGACGCCTGGGGCGGCAACGCGCTGCTCGACGGCGACACTGTGCACGTGGTCGAGGCGGACGAGTACGATCAGGCCTTTCTCACACTGCGCCCCACCGTGGCGGTGATCAACAACGTCGAGCCCGATCACCTCGAGTGTTATGGCTCGGTGGCGGCCATGGAAGCGGCCTACGGGCAGTTCGCCGGTGCCGCACGCCATGTGCTGGTGGGCGATGCCGACGCCGGCTCCGGTCGCGTGGCCGCGCTGCTCGGGGATCGGGCGCTGCGCTTCGGGACCACAGCGGCCGCACAGATCCGTCTCATCGTGGGAGCACGCTCCGCCGAGGGTTCGCAGGCGGAGGTGGTGCTCCCCACCGGAGAGACGGTGACGCTGCGGCTCGGTGTGCCGGGACTGCACAATCTCCGCAACGCCACCGCTGCTGTCGGCGTGGCGCACCTGCTCGGGGCACCCCTGGCACCGGTGGTGGCCGCACTGGCGGCCTTTCGTGGTGTCGGGCGCCGCTTCGAGCGTCATGGCGAGCACTTCGGCGTGGCCTTCGTCGACGACTACGCGCACCATCCCACCGAGATGGTGGTCACGCTGGCTGCTGCGCGCCAGGCCTTTCCCGATCGCCGCCTGGTGGTGGTCTTCCAGCCGCATCTGTTCTCACGCACGCACGAGCACGGCACCGCCATGGGCATCGCATTGGCGGCGGCCGATGTCGCGGTGGTGACGGACATCTACCCGGCCCGTGAACAGCCCATGCCCGGCGTAACCGGTCAGCTCGTGGCGGATGCCGCCTCATTGGCCGAAGGGAACGTGGTGTATCAGCCCGGCGCAGCGCGACTCGCGGATGAGGTCGCGTCGCTGTTGCGCCCGGGCGATGTCTGCCTCACCATGGGGGCCGGCGATATCACCCGGTTGGGTGCCGCGGTCCGGGAGCGGCTCGCGGGCCGATGACGCGGACTCGGCGTCTCCTGCTGGGGGCCGGCTTCCTGGCCCTTGCGGTCAGCGCCGTGGTGCTGGCCCGGCGCTACCTCCCGGAGGCCAGTTTCTTCCAGGTGCGGCGGGTAGAACTGGTCGGACTCAACTACCTGAGTGAGACCGAGGTGCTGCGCGCCCTCGATCTGGAGCGCCCGCGCCCGATCACGGCACCGATGGACTCACTCGCTGCCGCCGCTCAGCGGCTGCCCGGCGTGGCCTCGGCGCAGGTGTTCCGCCGCCTGCCCGGTACCATCCGCATCGAGCTGTTGGAAGAGGAGCCGATCGCCCTGGCCACTGACGAGAACGGCCTGGTGCTGCTCGACCACCGGGGCCGCCCGCTGCCCTTCGACCCCACCCGCGGGCATGGGTCGCTGCCGATCGCCGACAGCGGCGCCTTTGTCGCCACCCTGCTGACCCGGGTCATGCTGGCCGATCCGCTCTGGTACGATGAGGTCGAAACCGTCCGTCGGGATGGCAACCATGTGGTGTTTACCGCGGGCCCTCACCGGGTCCGCCTGGACCCTGCAGCGGACCGCCAGACCCTCCGGAACATCGGGGCGGTTCGCGCCTATCTTTCCGAAGTGGGCACCTCCTGGCGCGAGATCGACGGGCGGTTCCGGGGGCGTGTGTTCGTGCGGAAGGACAGTCTGTGACGGTAGCAGTACAGCGGCTGGTGGCGGTGCTCGATCTGGGGTCGTCCCGGGTCACCGCCCTCATCGGCGAGGTGACGGGTGAACCGGCGTCGTGGGGTCTGCGCATTCTGGGCGTCGGGGTCGAACGCTCCAACGGCGTGCGCCGGGGGGTCATCCGCGACTTCGAGGAGACTGTCCGCGCGGTGCAGAAGGCCATGCACGACGCCGAGCGGGTGGCTGGTGTCGAGGTCGGGACGGTCTACTGCGGTGTGGCCGGCGAACTGGTGGCGCAGCGGCAGACCAGTGGGGTCGTCTCGATTCCGGGCAGCGAGATCCGCACGGTCGACATTGCCCGGGTGATCGACGTGGCCAGCAAGGTCTCCTTCGGGAACGATCAGGAACTGCTCCATGCCATCCCCCAGGACTACCGCGTGGACGGCGTCTCGGGGTACGCCGACCCGATCGGCATGAGCGGCGAGCAGGTCGAGGCCGACATCTACCTGGTGACGGCCCGGTCCAGCGGCCTGGCCCATCAGCGCCGGGCCATCGAGAAGGCCGGCTGGCATGTCGGCGGGGTCGTCCTGGAGTCGCTGGCCGCCTCCATGGCCGTGCTGACGGCGGAGGAGCGCGAGATCGGCAGCGTCCTGCTGGAACTGGGGGGGGGCAGTACCACCCTGAGCATCTTCCACGGGGGTCGGCTCCGTTATACTGCATCACTGCGATTCGCGGGCAGCCACCTGACGTCGGACCTGGTGCATGGTTTGCAGGTCACGCAGGCCGAGGCCGAACGGATCAAGGAGCGGTGGGGGGCGGCGTTCGAGTCGCAGGTGCCGGAGAACGAGGTCATCGAACTGGGGGCCTCGGCGGGCCTGCCCGTGCGCCATGCGCCGCGGCGGCTGGTGGCCCACATCATGGGCATGCGTCTCCAGGAGATGCTGGAGATGGCCAGCGACGAGGTGACCCGGGCCGGCTGGAGTATGGCGGGCCTGCCCGCTGGTGTCGTACTTTGCGGGGGTGGGGCGGCGATTCCCGGGGTGCTGGAACTGACCCGCGACACCTTCGCGTCGCCGGTTCGGATTGGAACGCCGTCGGATGGTCTCCGTGGCTTGGTGGACCGGGTGACGGGACCGGCCTGGGCGGTGCCCATCGGATTGGCGCTGTACGGGGCCCGTCAGATTGCCACCGGCAGCGGATTCGTGGCAGGGGGGCGGTCGGCGGCGACCGTGGAGCGGGTGCTGGGGCCGGTGCGGCGATGGTTGCAGGATTTCTTCTGATGGCGTGGGCGCAGCGCAGCCCGGGGGGCACGGGATGACGGACGGCATGGTATTCGAGCTCGAGGAGCTTCCCGCGCAGAACGCGCGGATGAAGGTGGTCGGCGTCGGCGGCGGCGGGGGCAATGCCGTCAACCGGATGATCATGGAGGCCCTCACCGGGGTCCAGTTCATCTCGGTGAACACCGATGCCCAGGCGCTGGCCGGGTCCCGGTCGGACATCAAGGTCCAGATCGGTCAGAAGCTGACTCGGGGGCTCGGGGCCGGTGCCCGCCCCGAGATCGGGCGCCAGGCCATCGAAGAGAACCGCGACGAGGTGCAGCAGCACCTGCGGGATTCCGACCTGGTCTTCGTGACCTGCGGCATGGGGGGTGGCACCGGGACCGGCGCAGCCCCCATCATCGCCCAGATCGCCAAGGACCTCGGGGCCCTGACCGTCGGCATCGTGACGAAACCCTTTCTGTTCGAAGGCCGTAAGCGGATGAAGCAGGCCGAGATGGGGATCGCCGAGCTGCGGCGGAACGTCGATACCATCATCGTGGTCCCCAACGAGCGGCTCCTCGCCGTGGTGGGGAAGGGCATCCCCTTCCAGGATGCCCTCAAGAAGGCCGACGAGGTCCTGCTGAACGCGACGCGAGGCATTGCCTCGCTGATTACGGCCACGGGGTTGATCAATGTGGACTTTGCCGATGTGCGGACGGTGATGCAGAATGGGGGCGCGGCGCTGATGGGAACCGGTTTTGCCACCGGGGAAAATCGTGCGCTCGAAGCCGCCCAGCAGGCCATCGCCTCGCCGCTGCTCGACAATGTCTCCATCAACGGCGCCTCGGGCGTGCTGATCAACATCGTCGGCGGCGACGACGTCACGCTCGGCGAGGTGACCCAGATCAGCGAAATCATCCACGATGCCGCGGGCGAAGAGGCCCAGATCATCTTCGGCTCGGCCCGGGATCAGCGGATGCAGGGCGAAATCGGCGTCACCGTCATCGCGACCGGATTCGACCGCGAAATCACCCAGACGCCCTCGACCGACCGCGCGCCAACCGGGCAGGTGCTGCCGTTCGCAGCCCGTCGGCCGACGTCCCCGACGCCGTCAGTCGCGGCCCCAGCTCCAGCACCGAGCGCGCCGGTGGTCAATACGCCGCCGCCCTTTGTGCGGCCGGTGCCCTCCACCCGCCCGGTTGCGCCCGATGTGACCGACATGGAGATCCCCACCTTCATCCGTCGGCAAATGGATTGAGAGTCATGACGCTGCCTTCCCTCCGGACGCTGGTCGGTCTGGGCGTCATCGGCGCCGCGGCCTGGTTCACGCTGAGCGACGAGTGGCCGTTCCGCCGTCTCGACAGTGTCGCCACCACCCGACCGATCGTGGTGACCTTCCCCTTCCATGTCGTCACCGACACGCTGCATCCGGGGGAGAACCTCGCCACGGTGCTCGGGCGGCAGGGTGTCACCGGGCTCAACCTGCAGACCCTGGCGGCTGCCCTCTCGTTCGACCCGCGGAAGATCCGCTCCGGGCTGGTGTTCTCGGTTCACCGCGACGGCATCACCGACGAGGCCACCCAGATCGAGTTCCGGCCCAGTCCGGAGCAGCGGCTCCAGTTCATTCGCACCTCCACCGGCTGGACCGGTCGAGCGGTCCCGATCCAGTGGCGGGTTGACACCGCCCGGATTGCCGCGGGGATCACATCCTCGCTGTACGAAGCCTTCGATCGCGAGACCAGCGACGCCAAGCTCGACCGGATCGAGCGGCTGAAACTGGTCAATGCGCTCGCCGAGATTCATGAGTGGTCGATCGACTTCTCGCGCGACATCCAGACCGGCGACCAGTTCGCGGCGGTCTACGAGCGGCTGATTTCGGAAGAGGGTGACGTCCGGTTGTCCCGGGTCCTGGCCAGTTCCCTCACGAACAACGGCAAGGAATTCACCGCGTTCCATCACGTCAGCCCCGAGGGGCGGGACGTCTACTACGATACGGATGGTCGGGCCCTCCGGCGCGCCTTCCTGATGGCACCGCTGGAGTTCAAGGCCGTGGTGACCAGCAACTTCTCGT
Organism: uncultured Gemmatimonadaceae bacterium; assembly: GCA_964421625.1. Classification (GTDB taxonomy): domain Bacteria; phylum Gemmatimonadota; class Gemmatimonadetes; order Gemmatimonadales; family GWC2-71-9; genus Palsa-1233. The sequence goes on from CAYQXR010000006.1 coordinate 16,169, forward strand.
CGGCGCGTTTCCACCCGATTCTGGGTCGCATGCGCAAGCACGAGGGCACCGACTACGCGGCGCCGCGGGGTACCCGCGTCCGGGCGACCGCCGACGGTGTGGTCACCTTCGCCGGCACGCAGGGCGGCTATGGCCGCATGGTCGAGATTCGTCACCGGAACGGGATCACCACCCGCTATGCCCACCTCAACAGCATCAGCATCCGGGCCGGTGCGCGGGTGAGCCAGAACGAGGGAATCGGCACGGTGGGGGCCACGGGCCTCGCCACCGCACCGCATCTGCACTACGAGTTCCGCGTGAACGGAGTCGCCAAGGATCCGCGATCCATCCGGACCGAGAGCGGTGAACCACTGCGCGGCACCGAACTGTCGAGTTTCCAGGCCTCCCGGAATATGCTGCGGGGCCTCCTCTACCGCCCCGGAGCGGCGCCGACTACGTCTCTGGCCGACTAGGCCGCCATGCTGCTGGCGATTCTCGCCGGTGCATGTCTGGCCGTCCTGACCTATCGCGGCCGCCGACGGGAACCTCTGTCCCGCTGGGCGGCCGTCGCGCGTGCGGTGGCCGCAGCGGCGGTGCTGCTGCTGCTCTTCGATACCGGCCGCCCCGGCGCGGTCGGCGGGCGTCCGCTGGTGCTGGTCGACCACTCTCTCTCCATGGACGCCACGGGCGGTCAGGCCGCGGAGGCGGGCCGCATCGCGGCATCGCTGGGCGACACTGTCCCGTTCGGGCGGCTGGGCGACTCGCTGCCGTCCGGTCGCTCGGACTTGCTGGCACCGCTCGAAGCGGCCGTGGGCACCGGACGACCGGTGGTGGTCGTCACGGATGGCGAAATCGCCGATCGCGACCGCCTGTCGCCCGCGCTGCTGGCCGGGGTAGCGGTCCGGACCCTGCAGCGCACCCCGCACTCCGATGTCACCATTCGACAGGTCCAGGCGCCGGTGCGGCTGACGGTCGGCGATACCCTCCGACTCGCGCTGGAACTGCACCGGCAGGTGGTAGAGATCCCGATCGACAGTGCTGTGGTCGAGGTGACCGACAGCGGCGTTGTGCTGTCCCGCAGTGTAGTCCGTTTCGAGGGGATGGATCGCGCGCGCCTGACGCTTGACGTCCCGTGGCCGGCTGAACGGACGGGAGCGCGCTGGCTCGACCTCCGGGTCACGGCACCCGGTGACGGCGTGCCCGACAACGATGTGCGCTGGTGGCCGTTGACGGTGAGTGAGACGCCGGGCATCGTGGTGGTCGTGACCCGGCCCGACTGGGATGGTCGGGCGCTCTACCAGGCACTTCAACGCACCAGCGCCTCACCCGTCACGGGGTTCATTGAGCTGCAGCGCGACCGCTGGTTCCGGATGGACGACCTGCGGCGCGTGCCGACGGCACAGGTGCAGCGCGCCGCCCGCGCCGCCGATCTGCTGGCGGTGCGCGGCGACCCCGCGCCCTGGGCCGGAGCGGGCCGGAGTCGGCTGCTGTGGGCCCCGGCCACCGATGCAGGTGACTGGTTCGTGCAGCCAGGCGATGGGGTGCATCCGCTGACCCGGGCGTGGCGCGATCTGGATCCGGACTCCCTGGGCTCCCTGCCGACCATCCGCCCGATTGCCACCGGTCCCGGCAGTTGGGTCGGCCTCACCGTGCGCCGGGCTCGTCGCGGCGCGGTGATCCCGGTGTGGGCTGGTCGGGTGGATCAGTCCGGTCGGCAGGTCGAGATTGGTCTCGACGGGCTGCATCGCTGGCAGCAGCTCGGCGGACTCAGCGCGCAAGGCTGGCAGTCGCTTCTGGCTGCGTCAGCGGACTGGCTGCTGGGCTCACCGCCCGGCGACAGTGCGCGCGCTGTGCCGGTGGTCGCCGTGGCAGCGCAGGGCAGTCCGCTGCGGTTCCGCTGGATCGCGCCGGGGATCCCCCAGTCGCTCCCCGTTACGCTGACTGACACCACCGGCCGCGAGCGCCTGGATACCCTGCGCTTCGACGGCGAGGGATCCGCCACGCTGGCGCTGCCTGTGGGGCGCTATCACTACCAGTTGACCGATGGCGGAACTGGTCGCGTCGGGGTGGAGCCGTGGAGTGCCGAACAGATGCCGGGTGAGATCACACTCACATCACAGTCACCGGGGCGCGGCGCGGGTGGGGCACGGCGGTCCTGGCGCGGCACGAGTACCTTGTTCGTCGTGGCCGGTTTAGCCTTGGCCATTGAATGGATCCTGCGACGGCGAATGCGCCTGGCGTAGGACGGCTGATGCGCGGGGCCAGGGCTGCCCCGGCTCCAGGGAGGTGTGATGGCGTTGTTCGGTCGGGAGAAGCAGGGGTTGTGGCAGCGGGTCAAGCGACTGGCGTTGACCGACGTCGGTGCGCTGGTGCGCGGCCTCAAGGGCGACGAAATCGAAGCCCTGGAACAAGTGCTGCTGGAAGCCGATCTGGGAGTTCCGGCGACCATGGATCTGGTGGCCCTGCTCGAGGAACAGGTCCGGAAGGGCACGCTCAAGACCGAGGACGACCTCCACCGTGCGCTGCACCAGCGCATCGAAGCGATGCTGGTCACCCCCTTCGCGGCCGATGCGTTTCAGGTACCGCCCAGCGGCCCCCTGGTGGTCCTGATGGTCGGCGTCAACGGCGTTGGCAAGACCACCAGCGTCGCCAAGCTGGCCCGGCGCCTCACCCGGCAGGGCCGGTCGGTGCTGCTGGCGGCTGCCGACACCTGGCGCGCTGGAGCGGTGGCCCAACTCGAGGTCTGGGCTGAGCGGTTGGGGATTCCCTGCGTCTCGGGTGTCCAGGGCGGCGATCCAGCAGCGGTGGCCTTCGATGCCGTCGAAGCAGGCATTGCCCGTGGAGTCGACATTGTCCTGATCGATACCGCCGGTCGTCTGCACACCCAGGACGACCTCATGGCCGAACTGGCCAAGGTGGTGCGGGTGGTCGGGCGTCGACTGCCAGGCGCGCCCCATGAGGTGCTGCTGGTGCTCGACGGGACCGTCGGGCAGAACGCCGTGCGGCAGGGGCAGCAGTTCCGGCAGGTGGTCTCACCCACCGGGCTCATCGTCACCAAGCTGGATGGCAGCGCGCGCGGTGGTGCGGTCGTGGCGCTCCGCCGGGAACTCGATATTCCGATCCGATACATCGGGCTGGGTGAGGGCGAGGGGGACTTGGAACCCTTCGACGCCGCCCGGATGGCGACCCTCATCCTGGAAGGGTGAGGGCCGCCGGGACTGCTGTCAGATCGGCGTGCAGGGCTCCGGTGCCGGATCCCCGGTGCACGCGGGCGGCTTGTCGACGGCGAAGCTGTTCGAGGACACGGAGGTGCGAGCCTCACCCTGCCGCAGCACCGTGGTCACCCGGAACGAACCAGTGGGTGTGTTCTCGGGGATGTTGAAGAAGAAGGTCGCCGTCTCTCCCGGCGAAATCGCCACGAAATTGCACACGCTGCTGCTGTTCCACAGCGAGACCCAACTGTCGCCGTCGCGCCGGTCGAGTGGGTTGCCGCAGTCGATCTGCCGCATTTCGGCGACGGTGCTGCCGGTGTTGGTCACGTCGACCGTGCCGTACCAGCCCGTGTAGTAGGTGCCGGTGGCGACGCTGAGGGAGAGGGGTGGGGTCTTGGGCTGGACCGGGTCGTCGCTGCAGGCGACGGCGCCGAGGGCAAGAAGGGCCAGGAGGGAACGCATCGGGGGCTCCGCAGCAGAGGGTGGGAAGGACGCTGGATAGTACCAGCTTGGGGGGACCAGCATCAAGAGGGGCCCCCCCCCCGGCTCCGCCAGGATGCCCCGACCCCCACCGTGGCAGTAGCTTCCGGTGTGCCGCCACTCCGTCTCGATTCCGCCGTCCAGTTCCTCAAGGGAGTCGGTGCCCGCCGTGCCGATGCGCTGGGGCGGCTGAACATTGCCACGCTGCACGACCTGATTCTCCACCTGCCCCATCGCTACCTGGATGCCTCGACCGTGACCCCCATCGCCAAAGCGCGGGTCGGCGAGGAGGTCGCCTGCATCGGCACCGTGGTCTCCACCGGGGTTCTCCCCACTCGGCGGGGCCTGCGGGTCTTCCAGGCGGTGCTGGAGGATGCCAGCGGGCGGATCGAGTGTTCCTGGCCGGGGCAGGCCTTTCTGGATCGCACCATCCGTCCCGGCCTGCTGCTGCTGGTGGTCGGGCCGGTGCGGTTCTACCACGGGCGCCAACTCGCCCCGCGCGAGCAGATCGTGCTGGGGGAGGCGGGCGACGCGGCCGCATCCGGTCGCGTGCTGCCCATCTACCCTGCCACCGAAGGTCTGACACCCCGCTTCCTGCGCGGGCTGATTCAGCAGGTGCTCGATCAGGCCATCCCCCTGGTGCCGGATCTGTTGCCGGAGGCCCTCCGGGAGCGGTTCGGTCTGCCCCCGTTGGCCGAGGCGCTGCGGGCCATCCATGCGCCGGAGAGCCTGGCGGAAGCGGAGGCGGGGCGGCGACGCCTGGCCGTGGACGAACTGCTCGACCTGCAACTCATGCTGGCACGGGCCCGCCTGGTGGCCCGGCGGGACAGGGATGGCATCCGGTTCGAGGTACAGCGCACGCTGACGACGGCGCTGCGGGAGTCGCTCCCCTGGGAACTCACCGCCGACCAGCGGCAGGCGGTGCGGGCCATCTTCGCGGACATGACACAGCCCGCCCGCATGCATCGCCTGCTCATGGGCGATGTCGGCACCGGCAAGACCGTGGTAGCGCTCTTCGCCATGCTGCTGGCCCTGGAGAACGACTGCCAGGCCGCCCTGATGGCGCCGACCGAGCTGCTCGCCGAACAGCACCACCGCACCCTGGAGCGGCTCCTGGTGCCGCTGGGCATCGTCCCTGAACTGCTGGTCGGCCGCCTGCGCGCCGCGGACAAGCGGGCCGCCCGGGATCGGCTGCGTGATGGCACCACCCGTATTGTCGTGGGGACGCATGCCCTGCTTCAGGACGAGGTGACGTTCCAGCGACTGGGACTGGTGGTCATCGATGAGCAGCACCGCTTCGGTGTCGAGCAGCGCGGGGCGTTGATGGCCAAAGGCGATGCACCCGATGTGCTGCTGCTGACGGCCACACCGATTCCCCGCTCGCTGGCCCTGACGCGCTACGGCGATCTCGACACCTCGGTGCTCCGGATGCGGCCGCCCGGGCGCGGCAGTGTCCGCACGACGGTCCGTCTGCCGGCGCAGCGGGAGGCCGTCCTGCACTTCGTCCGCGAGGCCGTGACGGCGGGTGGACAGGCCTACATCGTGCTGCCGGTCATCGAGGAGTCGGCCCAGGCGGATCTGCGCGCCGCCCAGGTGATGGCGACCACACTCCGGGCCCAGTGGCCGGAGTGCACCGTGGGCCTGGTCCATGGTCGCCTCAAACCGCCTGAACGCGATCAGGTGATGCGGGCTTTCCGGAACGGCGAGATCCAGGTGCTGGTGGCGACCACGGTGATCGAGGTCGGTATCGATGTGCCCAACGCCAATGTGATGGTGATCGAGCATCCCGAGCGCTTCGGGCTGGCGCAGCTCCATCAGTTGCGCGGGCGGATCGGGCGGGGCAGCGCCGACGCGCACTGCATTCTGCTGGCCGCAGGGAATGGGGTGCCGCCCCGTCTGCGCGCTTTTGCGGCCACCGAGGACGGGTTCCGGATCGCGGAGCTGGATCTGGAAGAGCGGCGGCAGGGTGACCTGCTGGGTGCCCGCCAGTCCGGTGGCGTAGATTTCCGCGTGGCCCGTTTTCCCGACGACACTGATCTTCTGGCCGAGGCTCGGGCGCTGGCGCAGAGCCTGCTTGAGCGCGATCCGCTGCTTGAGGCGCGCGAACATCGTCCGCTGCGCGAGCGGGTGCTGCTGCGCTACCCGCGGGGCGAAGACCTGTTCCGGGTGGGCTGATGTATCAGACCTGCCTCTTCTGTGCACAGTCGCTGGGTCGGAACCAGGTCCTCGAGGATCTGCCCATCGGCCGCCGCGTGGTGTTCGACAGCGCCCGGGGGCGGTTGTGGGTGGTCTGTCGCCGCTGTGAGCGGTGGAATCTGGTGCCCTTCGAGCGTCGGCTGGAGGCGATCGACGCGGCTGAGCGTGAGTTCCATCACGCGCGGCTGCGGTACTCGTCCGGGGAGATCGGCCTGGCCAAACTGCCGGAGGGCCTGGAACTGGTCCGGGTCGGGCGGCCCCTGCGGCCGGAGTTTGCGGCCTGGCGCTATGGCGATCAGTTCGGGCGCCGTCGGCGCCGGATGTGGCTGCTGGGCTCTGCGGCAATTGCAGGAACCGTAGCAGTGGGGGGCGCCCCGCTGGGTGTGGCGGCCCTCGGCCAGCCGACGCTCTCCGTTGGACTCTCGCTGGTCCTGGTGGGCGGTCAGTTCGCCTTGGCCGCGGCTGCCACGGCCAAGTCTCTGGGCCGGGTGGTTGCCCCCGACGGGCAGGTCGTCATCGTCCCGATCACCAGCGTGGCCCGCGATGCGCGATTGCGCCGTGGCCATCAGGAAGAACTGGAACTGGTGATGCAAGTGCATCGACCCGGCCCGAATGGCACCTCGTTGTTGCGGCGGATCTGGACAGGTGACGAACAAATCACGCTCAAGGGCCCCGCTGCCCTCGACGGACTCCAGCGGCTGCTGCCCGGCCTCAACAATCTGGGCGGATCCCGGCGGGTGATCACCGAAGCCGTCGATCTCTCAGCCGGGCGCGACATGCCCGGCCTGGTCGACGACATGATGCAGGGGAAGCGCTTCCTTCACCTGGCGCGATTGGCCGAGCCGATGCGGCTGGCGGCCGAAATGGTGTCGCAGGAACAGACGGAACAGGCCGCCATGAACGGCGAACTGGCGCTACTCGAACGCGCCTGGCGTCAGGCGGAAGAACTCGCCGCGATTGCCGACGGCCTGGCGCTGCCGCCATCGGGGGCCGCGACCGATGGCTGACATGCTGCGATCCTGCATCTACTGCACGGCTGATCTGGGCAGCAATGCCGTCATCGAAGACCAGCCAGTCGGAGAGCGCCTGGCGTTCGACGAAGCCAAAGGCCGACTCTGGGTGGTCTGCCCCACCTGCCACCGCTGGAACCTGGTACCCTTCGATCGCCGCCTGGAGGCCATCGAGGCCTGCGAGCGACTCTACCGCCGGACGGCCACCCGCTTCGCGACGGACCAGATCGGCATGGCCCGCGCCGCCAGCGGGCTGACGTTGATCCGGGTCGGTCGACCGGTGGGGGAGGAGTTCGCCAGTTGGCGCTACGGCGAGTCGTTCCGAATCCGGCGCCGCCGGACGCTGCTGGTCTCGGCGGTGGCGGGTTCGCCCTTTGCATGGCTGTACGGTCAGAACTATGCCCACCGGCTCCTTGACGGCCAGGTCTCAAGTCTGCTTGGCGTCGCCGGTGCTGGAGTGATGATTTGGGCTGCTGGGGTTACCGGGTTGCAGTGGGGGAAGAACCTTACCTACTGGTACCGTCAGCGACTCCCGGTGCGGCATCCCGACACGGACCTCCGTCTGACGCTGCGGGCCAAGGACGTTCGGAAGAGTCAGTTGGCGCTCGACGGCAACACCCCCGCGCTGGTGGTCCCCGGGAGCAGGCGAACCGATGGCCAGGACCTGCGCTTCACTGGCGAGGCACTGCAGCAGACCCTGGTCCGGGTGCTCGGCAAGCTCAACGTGGCTGATGGGAAGCGGAAGGATCTCGATGAGGCGGTCAAGCTGGTCGTCGCATCCCGGCGGAGCAATCCTGAACTGCCCACTGCCCGCTTGGTCAATGCGCCACCCGGCACAACGCTGAACGCCCTGCCTGTCGTAGCCCGACTGGGGCTCGAGATGCACGCCAACGAGGATGCCGAACAGCAGTTGCTGGCGGGAGACCTCCGGCTGCTGGAGCGGCAGTGGCGCGAGGCCGACGCCCTGGCAGCCATTGCCGACGGCCTGCTGCTGCCGTCGCTGGACGGATTGTCGCCGACCGGCGCGGAGCCGCCCGTTGCTCTCCCTCCGGATCGCCCCTAGCTTGCGGCAGGTCAGCATGCCGTCTTCCATTTCGCAGAGTGTTTCGCCATGAGTGTCGTCCGCATCATCGATCTTCGCCACCACGTGGGCCAGTCGGTCCGGATCCATGGCTGGGTCCAGACCACCCGCTCCTCCGGCCGGATCGCCTTCCTGGTGGTGCGCGACGGCACCGGACTGCTGCAGGCCGTGCTGCCCAAGGCGGAGGTGCCGCCCGAGGCCTGGGAGCGCTTCGCCTCGCTGACCCAGGAGGCCACGGTGGCGGTCACCGGTGTGGTCCGCGAGGACGCCAGAGCCCCCGGTGGCTATGAGCTGACGGCGACCGATCTCGAGATCCTCGCCCCCAGCGTGGACTACCCGATCACGCCAAAGGAGCACGGCACTGCCTTCCTGTTCAGCCACCGGCATCTGTGGCTGCGGTCTCGGCGGCAGGTGGCCATCGGGCGCATCCGGCACGAGATCGAGCATGCGATCCAGGAGTTCTTCTACCAGGAGGGCTTCATCCGGGTCGACACGCCCATCCTGACCGGCGCGATCGGCGAGAGTGCGGGCGAACTGTTCGCCACTGAGTACTTCGATCTGGGACAGGCCTACCTGGCCCAGACGGGCCAGCTCTACGGTGAGGCGGCCGCGGCGGCACACGGGCGGATCTACACCTTCGGCCCCACCTTCCGCGCCGAGAAGTCCAAGACCCGTCGCCACCTGACCGAGTTCTGGATGATCGAACCGGAGGTCGCCTTTGCCGACAGCGAGGCGAACATGCAGCTCCAGGAGGCGATGCTGACGTTCATCGTCCAGCGGGTGCTGGAGCGCCGCCGTCCGGAACTGCTCGATCTGGAGCGCGATGTCACCGCACTGGAGAAGGTGACGGGGCCCTTCCCGCGGATCACCTACTCCGAGGCGATTGCCCGGTTGCAGGCCGAGGGGAGCGACATCCAGTGGGGAACGGACCTGGGTGCGGACGACGAAACCGCACTGGCGCGCGCCTACGATCGACCGCTCTTCGTGATGAACTATCCGAAGGAGGTCAAGGCCTTCTACATGAAGGAGAACCCGGACGATCCGCGCACGGTGCTCAACAACGACTGTCTGGCACCCGAAGGCTACGGTGAGATCATCGGCGGGTCCCAGCGCGAAGAGGACTACGACAAGTTGGTGGCGCGGATCCGTGAGCAGGGGCTCGATCCGGAGCAGTACGGCTGGTATCTCGACTTGCGCCGCTACGGCGGGTTCATGCACTCGGGCTTCGGGCTTGGGCTGGAGCGGACCGTCGCCTGGATCTGCGGGCTGCCGCATATCCGCGAGACCATCGCCTTCCCGCGGCAGATCCACCGACTGTACCCCTAGTCGGCGCTCCGCCGCTCGGCCTGTTTCACGGCGTCCCAGATCTGGTCCAATTCGGCCAGGCTGGCCTCACCGAGGACCAGGCCGGCATCGCGGGCACCGGCTTCGACAGCCTCGAAGCGGCGCTGGAACTTGTGGTTGCTCCGTTCCAGCGCATGATCGGGGTCGACCCCCGCCTTGCGGGCCAGATTCACCACGGCAAAGAGCAGGTCACCGAGTTCGTCAGTGAGGCGTTCCGTACGCGCCGCATCCGTGGCGGTCAGCTCGGCCTCGGTTTCCGCCAGTTCCTCATGGACCTTGGCCAGGGGGCCGACGGTGTCGGGCCAGTCGAAGCCGACGCCGGCGGCGCGCTCCTGGAGTCGACGGGCCTTGAGCAGCGGGGGCAGGGTGGCGGGCAGACCATCGAGCCGCCCCCTGGATCGACGCGGTTCACGGGCCTTCAGCGCTTCCCAGTCGGCGCGGGGCCCGAGGTCGAAGAGGTGCGGGTGACGGCGCTGCATTTTGGTCACCAGGTCGTCGGCGATGTCGTCGGCAGTGAACTCCCCCAGCTCGATACCGAGCACCAGTTGCCAGGCGAGGTGCAGCATCAGGTCGGCGACCTCCTCGCGGATGGCACCGGGGTCGCCGGACCCAAGGGCGGCGGCGAGTTCGTGGGCCTCTTCGATCAGGTAGGGGCGGAGGGTGTTGCGCGTCTGAACCCGGTCCCAGGCACAGCGGGCGCGCAGGTCGGCCACCATGGCTGTGGCACGTTCCAGGGGGGGGATGCCTTGCGTCCCGTCGTCGGTTGTCCTAGTCTCCCGTGTGCGCAAATCCTTCGCTCCTGACACGTCGCGGGCATGGGTCGATATCGACCTCGACGCCCTGGTTCGCAATGCCCGATCCTTCGCCGCCCGGACCGGCGTTCCCCTCGTTCCCATGCTCAAGGCCGACGGCTATGGCCTGGGGGCGGTTGCAGTGGCCCGGGCCCTCTCCCCCTGTGATCCCTGGGGCTTCGGCGTCGGCACCTTGGACGAGGCCCGGGAACTCCACGTCAACGGTGTCCTGCGGCCCGTGATCATCTTCTCGCCGCTGGTGCCTGACCTGGTCGACCTGACCGCCGCGGTGGCGGCTCGCCCGACCATCGGAGACCTCGCCGCCCTGCAGGCCTGGCTGGCGAGGAGCGGTGGGCTGCCGTTCCACCTCGAGGTGGATACCGGCATGGGCCGCTCGGGCTTCCCCTGGCATGACGCGTCGCTTCGTGACGCTGTGCGGAATCTGCTCCAGGATGCCGCCGGATGGGAGGGTGTCTTTACCCACTTCCACTCCTCGGACTGGGATCCGGCCGCGACCGAGACCCAGTGGCAGCGATTCCAGGAGTGGCTGGCAGGGGTCGGGCGGCGTCCCGGTCTGGTGCATGCGGCCAACTCGGGCGCTGGTCGGTATGGACGGCAATACGCCGGCGATCTCACCCGTCCGGGCCTCCACCTGTACGGCGGGCGGATCGACGGCCTGGAGGCGGTGCCCGTGATGGCGCTGCGGGCCCGGATCGTGGCCCTGCGGCAGCTCGGGGCAGGGGAGTCGGTGAGTTACGACGCCACCTGGCGTCCCCCAGCACCGACCACCGTGGCCACCCTCGGCATCGGCTATGCCGACGGGCTGCCGCGGAGCCTGTCGAATGGCGGGGCCGTCGAGGTCCTGGGGCGGCGTCTGCGCATCGTCGGGCGCGTCACCATGGATCACACCGTGATCGACGTGGGAGACCTGCCGGTGAGCGTCGGCGATGTCGCGACGCTGATCGGAGGATCGATCACCCTCGAAGAGCAGGCCATGCTGGCGGGAACCGTCGGCTACGAGATTCTGACCGGCCTGGGCGCCCGGCTGCCCCGGAGCTATCACCGCGAGGACTGACATGTCATCTGCCATGAATCCGCATTTCATTTCGCTGGTCATGGGACTGGCGTCCCAGGCCGATGCCGCGCTCCAGGGGGAGTTGCCACCCGGTGCCGAAGAGGCGGGGGCCTCGGATGCCCGCCAACTGGCGCAGTCACTGATCGACACCCTCGGCGTGCTGGAACTCAAGACGCGGGGCAATCTGGAGCCGGAGGAGGCGCGGCTGCTGGAGGGGGCGTTGACCACGCTGCGCTTCAAGTTCGTGACCGGGTCGCCGACGGGCTGAGGCGGTTATCTTGGGGGGTTGTGCCGCCAGGCGGCATCCGGGGCTCGATCGGGCCCCGTCACTGATTGCGGAGGCGTCTATCAGAGCCCGTTCACTGTTGCCGGGACGCGGGATTCTCCGTGCCGTCGGCCTGTTTGCCCTCACCCTGTCGGTGGCCTGCACCGAGCAGTTGACCACCGCAGCCGACTGCCCGGCACTCTGCCCGGGGCAGCCAGTGCAATATCGGGACACGGTCCTTACGGTCACCTCCGATCTGGCGGTGGCGGGGTACAGCGTGTCGCGCACCATCACCTCTGTGCTGGTGTCCAACGGTGGCGACTACGGGGAGCACCGCGGTGTGATCCGGTTCACGCCCCGACCGGATTCGCTGTTCGTCGACTCCCTGCTGCCCTTCGAGTCGATTGATTCGATCTTCATCGAACTGGTGCCGCAGGCCTGGGATACCACCGTCACGGATCAGTACCTCGACGTCTATCGGTTGCCGTCCACCACCGACACGCTGGCCACCTTTGCCGAGGTCGATGGTGCCATGACCGAGGCCACCTTCCTGACCTCGGTCCAGATCACCGGCCCCTCGACGCCGACGCCGACCTATCTGCTCTTCACCGGCGACGATCTCGCCAAGTTCACCTTCGCCGCCGGTGAGCCCCGGTCCCTGGCGATCGGGCTGCGTCTGCGCTCCAGTCAACCCACCGGGATCCGGATCGGTGCCAGTGCGTCCGGGTCGGCGGGCCCCTCCTGGACCACCTGGGTGACGCTGCGGGTGGCGGATACCCTGGAGAACAATTTCATCCAGCGCAATGGTGGTCTGGAATTCACCGTGGTGGGTACGCCACCATCCTCCCATGACGCGCTGCGCATCGGCGGACTGCCCGTGTCCCGCGGGTTCCTCCGGTTCACCCTGCCGGACTTCCTGCGCGATTCGGTTGTGCTGGTCCGGGCGACACTCCTGCTCGGCCTGGATCATCCGATCGTGGGGATCCCGGGGGACTCGACCACCCTCCTGGTGCATACGCTGATCGGCGATCTCGGACCCAAGTCTCCCGTCTACCCGAGCATCTTCGGGGGGGCGATGCTTACCTCCGGTCAGACAGAGGCCATGGAAATCGAGGTCCTGGATCTGGTCCGCCTCTGGCAGGGTGGCATCCGCCTGCCCTCGATCCTGCGGGTGATGATCGTGGAGGAGGGCAGCACCTTCACGGTTCCCCACCTCCGATCGCTGACGTCAGGGCTCGGCGAGCCCCGGTTGCGGCTGACCTATCGACCGCACTTCCAGTTCGGGGGCTACTGATGAGATCCCGTCTTCTGGTGGCCCTGGTGCTGGTCGTGGTCGGCGCCGTCCCCTCGCCCGCGCAGTCGTCGATCTTCGGGGTCCGCGGTATCGGGATGCCGGGCCGAGGCCTGACCGCGAGAGCCCTGGGGGCCGGCGGTGGTCTTGGGATGTTCGAAGGTGAATCCAGCCGCAACCCGGCAGCCATCACGCTTCTCGGTCCGACAACCGCGTCCTTCACGACCACCTCGAGTTGGCGGACCAGTGATGTGGCCAGTCAGTCGAGCCGGATCCGGGATACCCGATTCCCCCAGCTGAGTGTCGGCGGCACCATTCCGGGGACCCGGGTTGCCCTCGGCTTTTCGCATTCGCTGTTCGCCGACCGCGACTTCACCCTGGTGACCGAGGGGGTGGAGGTCCTGCGCGAGGTGCCGGTGCTCTACCACGACACCACCACCTCACGCGGGGGCGTCAGCAACCTGCGGCTCACTGCGGCCTGGCGGCCCGTCGAGCGCATTGCCATCGGTGGCGGCGTCGATTTCCTGACCGGCCAGAACCAGTTGTCGACCCGGCGGGTCTGGGACGACGACCGCTACACGGCGACCCGGCTCACCGGTGAGATCTCCACCCGTGCCACCGGCCTGACCGTGGGTGTGCTGGCCCAGCCGCAGCCATGGTTGCAACTGGCCGGCTCGGTGCAGCGGTTGGGCGATCTGGATGTCCGCCAGGATTCTCAATCCACGGCCACCCGGATCCCCATGCCGACGACGCTTACCGCTGGTATCCGGGTGCAGCCGTGGTTGGGCATCTCCGCGAGCGGGATGGTGACCTCGCGCTCATGGAACCGGGGCGATTCGGCGGTCCAGGCGCTGCACGGTGTCGGCGCGGCCCGCACGCTCGAGGTGGCTGCTGGCCTGGAGATCGCCCGGCATCCCACCAACCGGGATCATTTCCCGCTGCGACTCGGTGTGCGGCGGGCGACGCTGCCCTTTGCCCTGTTTCCCGGGGCATCCCCCCGCGAGACGGCCTATTCCCTGGGGACTGGCATGCGCTTCGCCCGCCAGAGCGGCGGCCTGGATGTCGCCCTCGAGCGGATCACCCGGCGCGAAGGGGCGTCGTTCCAGGAGTCGGCCTGGCATCTGACCTTCGGCATTGCCATCCGCGCTCAGCCTGGCGGGCGGTAGGGTGACGGTCGCCGCGCCGCGCCGGGTCTATATCGAGACCTATGGCTGCCAGATGAATGTGGCGGACACCGAACTCATGTTCGGGGTGCTGGCGCGCGACGGGTATGTGGCCACCGGGGAGCCTGAGGGCGCTGACGTGCTGCTGGTCAACACCTGTGCCGTGCGCGATCACGCCGAGCAACGGGTGATCGGGCGCGTGGGTGAGCTGCAGCGGCACAAGCGGCCGGGGACGGTGCTTGGGGTGGTCGGCTGCATGGCCCAGCGGCTCGGCCCGGCGCTGCTGGAGCGCGTCGCCAAGGTCGATCTGGTGGTCGGCCCCGACGGGTACCGCAATCTTCCCGAACTGCTGACACATGCCCGCGCCGGGCAGCGCGCGGCCGAAGTGGCCTACCGGGGCTGGGAGCATTACGAAGACATCCCCCAGCTCCGGGAGCCGGGGCCGACGGCCTTCGTGACGGTGCAGCGCGGCTGCGACTACCGCTGCACCTTCTGCATCGTCCCCACGACGCGTGGCCCCGAGCGGAGCCGCCGCCTGGATGACGTCGTGGCCGAGACGCGGCGACTGGTCGAGGAGGGTGTGGTCGAGGTCACGCTGCTGGGGCAGACCGTCAACTCCTACCACGATGGCACCGCCGACTTCGCGGATCTGCTGCGGGCCGTTGGGGGTATCGATGGCCTGCGTCGACTCCGGTTCACCTCGCCCTATCCTACCGACTTCACCGACCGCGTCATCGAGGCGATGGCCACCACGCCGGCTGTGTGTGAGCATGTGCATCTGCCGGTGCAGAGCGGCTCCAACGCCGTGCTGCGCCGCATGCTGCGCCGCTACACCCGCGAGGCCTATCTCGATGTGGTTCAGCGGCTGCGGGCTGCGATGCCGTCGATCACCTTCTCGACCGACATCATCGTCGGCTTTCCGGGCGAGACCGATGAGCAGTTCGAGGAGACCGTGGCGCTGGTCCCGGAGGCGGCCTTCGACGACGCCTACATGTTCAAGTATTCGGTGCGTGAGGGGACGCCGGCGGTGCGCCTCAAGGACCACGTGCCCGACGACGTGGCGGCGGCCCGGATCGAGCGCCTGATCGACGTGGTGCGCTCCCAGGCCCGGCGCCGCAACGCCGAGCGGGTCGGCCAGATCCATGAAGTGCTGGTCGAGCGGGTGGCGCGCCGTGGCGATCTGATGCTGGGGCGTACCCGACAGAACTTCCTGGTTCTGGTGGATCTGCCCCCCGACAGCATCGGGACCTGGCACCGGGTGCGACTGACCGGCACCACGGGTTCGACCTTCACCGGCATGCTGACCACTCCTTCCCTGGCGGTGCTGTGATTCTCAATGTGATGGAACGGCATGTCCAGGAGGCCTACGATCGGCTGAAGGACGTGGTGCCCGGCTTCGTGGACAGCCCCGCCCACCGGGACGATGTGCTGGTGTACGCGCTGAATCGCCTGCCGCCGCGATACGTGGTGACCAACGAGGGCAAGGCCGTCACCGAGGTGGCGCTCGACACGCCCCAGCATCGAACCACCATCGAAGTGCAGGTACTGGAAGCCCTGCGTCGGGTGGCACACATGCCGCGCCGGGCCGAGGGGCCCTGAGCCGGCTGCGACCATCGGGCGGGGTGCTCCTCGCCGTAGCATTGGGGGCCGGTCTACTGACCGGCCTTTCGCGTTTTCTGGACCCGATGGTCGCCGTTCCGGTACTGCTGCTGGCGGGGTGGTGCTTCCGACACCGCTGGTGGTGGCCCGCTGCACCAGCCCTGGCTGCTGGGCTCCTGCTGGCGGCTCACACCCTCCGGCAGGAGGCCAGCCACTGCACGACCCACCTCACCTCCGGTCGGGTGGAACTGCTGGTCCGGACTGTGGATCCGGGGGGCGGTACCGGTCGCGCCACGCTGCCGGGGACCGCCTGCACCGGGGAGATCCAGATCCGCTGGCCGCGTCAGGGGGACCTGGCTGCCGGTGTTGTTCGGGAAGTCCGTGGCACCTGGTACCCGCGACCCCGACCCCTCAGGGAGGTCGACGGCGTGCTGGTGGTGCAGCGATACTATCCGGACCCGCCCGATGGCTCGGTGGACCGTCCCAGGCTGCTCGACCGGTTCCGAACCGGCCTCTCTCAGAGCAGCCTGCGTCTCTACGGTGAGCGCGCCGCCCTGGTCGATGCCCTGGTCACCGGGCGACGCGGCGAGATCGATCCCAGTCTGATCACCGCCTTTACCGCCTCCGGTCTGGTGCATCTGCTGGCCATTTCGGGCGCGCACATCGCCCTGATCGCCGCCTGGGTGCTGCTGCTGTTGCGGGTGGCCCGGGTGCCCAGGTGGTGGGCCGAAGCCGGGGCTGTGCTGGCGGGTCTGGCCTACGCGGCGTTCCTGGGATGGCCACCACCGGCCGCCCGCGCGGCACTGCTCTGGGCCCTGGCGGCCTGGTCCCGCTGGCGGCAGCGGCGGGTGCGCATCGGCGCGCTGTTCGGCCTCAGTGCCGTGATCCTGTTGATCGCCTTTCCCCGGGCGATCACCAATGTCGGGGCGTGGTTGTCGGTGGTCGCGCTGGCCGGGCTCACGCTCGCGTCACGCTGGAGTGATCGGGCGCTGTCGCCGCATCCCGCGGTTCGTGCGCCGATGGCTTCCCTGGGCGCCACCCTGGTGACGGCCCCAATCACTGCGCTGGTGTTTGGGCAGGTGGCGCCGATCGCCGTCGTGGCCGGTCTGCTTGCCGGGCCGATCGCCACCCTGGTCCAGCCCCTCATCACCTTCTCCCTGCTGATCGAACCGGCCGCGCCACACCTGGCCGGGGCGCTGGCCGCGTCGGCCGGACTGCTGCTGGAGCTGTTCGAGTGGGTGATCCGGATCAGTGCCCGCTTGCCGGGCTCGGCGGTGATGGGGGCCGCTGGACTGCGGGCGGCGCTCCCCTGGCTGGCGCTGCTGACGGTGGTGGTGTGGGCGGTGCGGGGGCAGGCCACCGCCCGGGTCGCCGCCTGGCGATTGGCGCGGGCCGCGACCCTGGCGCTCTGGTTGCTGCTGATCATGCGTCCCGGCAGACCGACCTGGCGCCCGGATGAACTTGCGGTCTACCTGCTGGACGTGGGGCAGGGGGACGCCACCTTGCTGCGGACGCCGGGTGGCCATTGGGTGCTCATCGACGCGGGACCACGCAGTGCCCGCTGGGATGCCGGCGAGCGGGTCATTCTGCCCTTTCTGCGCCGCATGGGCGTCCGTCAGCTCGATCTCCTGGTTGTGTCCCACGCGCATCTCGACCATCTTGGCGGCGCACCCGCGCTGCTTGGCAACCTGCCCATCCGCCTGATTCTCGACCCGGGTGAGCCCTTTGCCGACAGTGCCTACGCCGCCTGGCTCCACCAGGTGGATGCCGCCGGGGTCCGCTGGCGGATCGGGACCCCGGGCTCGACTTGGACGCTCGACGGGGTCACCTTCCGGGTTGTCCACCCTCCCCGAACCTGGCCGGGGCGGGGCAGGGACCTGAACGAGGACTCCATCGTGCTCGATGTCCGCTACCACGACTTCACGGCGCTCTTCACGGGCGATGCCGGGCATCCGGCCGAGGCGAAGTTCCTCGATGCGCTGGGACCGGTCGATCTGCTGAAAGTCGGTCACCATGGCTCAGCCGGCTCGACCAGTGAGGACCTGCTGGCCCGCACTCAGCCCACGGTGGCGGTCATCTCGGTCGGGGCCGGCAACCGCTATGGGCACCCGGCGCCCACCGTGCTGGCACGACTCCGCGCCCACGGCAGCACGGTACTCCGCACCGATCAGGGCGGCACCATCTCACTGCGCACCGACGGCCATCGCATGCAGATCGACCACGGCCGCCGCACCCTCCAGTATTCCACGACAGCGACCCCTGCCGGGAGGCATTGACGTGTTGGAACGCACCAAGGTCGTTACCCTCGAACGCTTCATTCTCGATCAGCAGTCGCACCATCCCGACGCGACCGGCGAACTCACCAACCTGCTCTACGATATTGCCCTGGCCGCCAAGATGATCGCGGCCCAGATCCGCCGAGCGGGTCTGGTCAACATTCTCGGCTCGGCGGGCTCGGTGAATGTCCAGGACGAGGAGCAGCAGAAGCTCGACGTCTACGCCAACGAGACCATGAAGAACGCCCTGAATCACACCGGGCGGGTCTGCGCCATGGCCTCGGAGGAGGACGAAGAACTCATCCCGATTCTCGACGGCGTCCCGGCCGGGAAGTACACCGTACTCTTCGATCCACTCGATGGCTCGTCCAATATCGATGTGAACGCCGCCGTGGGGACGATCTTCTCGGTCTACCCCCGCGTCAGCACCAGCGGTCCGGGCCGCATGGAAGACCTGCTGCAGCCGGGGCACCGCCAGGTGGCAGCAGGGTATGTGATGTACGGCTCCAGCGTGATGATGGTCTACGCAGCGGGCGGACTCGGCGTGCACGGCTTCACGCTCGATCCCACCATCGGCGAGTTTCTGCTCTCGCACCCCAATATCACCACCACGCCCACCGGCAAGTACTACAGCGTCAACGAGTCGAACTTCGGCCGCTGGAGCCCCGGGGTCCGCCAGGCGGTCCGTGGCTTTCACGGCGACGACCCGGCCCGGATGGCCGGCAAGAACTCGCGCTACATCGGCTCGCTGGTCGCCGACTTCCATCGCAACCTGATCGCCGGGGGCATCTTCCTCTACCCGGGCGATAGCAAGAACCCGCGCGGCAAGCTGCGGCTCCTCTACGAGGCCTCGCCCATGGCGTATCTGGCCGAGGCCGCGGGGGGCCAGGCCACCGACGGGACCCAGCGGATCCTCGACATTGTCCCGACCACCCTTCACCAGCGGACCCCGCTCGTGATCGGCGGCGCCACGGACGTCGAGTACGTCGGGCAGGTCATTGCCGAAACGGCCGATCAGGGGCTGACCGAGGAGCGCCGGGTCGCCAAGGGAGATCGTCGCGCCGGTCGTTGAATCGGCCGGTCCTTGCCTCTACTGGCGGAGGGCGGCACTTTTCCGGCTCCCACCGCACGCGCCACCCGTACCCGCTGTTCGAGGTCCACATGTCACGACTCGCGCTTCTCCCTGTACTCCTCCTCGCCGCGCCGCTCGGTGCGCAGGGGGTCACTGCCGCCGACTACACCCGCGCCGTCGGAGCGGCGGCCGGGTACGGGGCGAGCAATCAGCTCTACGGTACGCTCTCCGATCCGGTCTGGCAGGCCGATGAGCAGTTGACCTATCGCGAGACCACGGCCGACGGCTGGCGGCTGATGATCGCCAATCCGGCTCGGAAGACCAAGGCGCCGCTCTTCGATCATGCCGCCATGGCCCGCACCCTCTCCGCTGCGGCAGGCGTGACCTACCAGCCTGCCACGATTCCCTTCGGTCCCATCACGGTCAGCGCCAACCGGTCCTCCTTCCAGGCGGACGCCGGGGCCCAGCGCTGGCAGTGCCAGGTCAATGCCTCGCGCTGCACCGTCATCGGGAACGCTGCCGCTCCGGCCGGGGCGGCGGGTGCCGGTGCCGGTGCTCGCGGCGGGCAGGGTGGCCGCGGTGTCGTCGCGGGTGGTCGGGGCGGTGTGGGTGGCCGGGGCGGTGGACAGGGTGGCCGCGGCGGTGGCGGCGCAGGCGGTGGTGCGGCGCCGAGCTTCAGCATCCGCGACTGGAACCTGTGGGTGAGCATCAACGGCGCTGACAAGCAGCTCACCACCGACGGCGTCGAGAACTACGGCTACGCCACCAACAACGCCGGCTGGTCGACCAGCACCACGCCGGTCGTGCTGCTGTCGCCCGATGCGAAGAAGGTTGCCACCTTCCAGCAGGACGAGCGGAAGGTCGGCGACATGTACCTGGTCTCGACCGACCTCAACGGCGGACATCCCACCCTCCGGGCCTGGAAGTATCCGCTGCCCGGAGACTCGGTGGTGGCCATGATCGAGCGGCTGGTGATCGACCTGGAAACCGGCCGGATGGTCCGGTTCCAGATGCCGCCGGACTATCACCGCTCCATCAACGGCGACAACATCAGCATGAGCGACATGAAGTGGTCGCCCGATGGCTCGCGAATCGTCTTCGCCTCTGTCTCGCGTGATCACAAGCAGATCTGGGTGCGCGAAGCCAACACTACCACCGGCGCCATCCGGCAGATTTTCAACGAGCGCTGCGCCACGCAGTGTGAAGGCCGGGGCGGCTGGCAGGTGCTCTGGGAAACCAACGAGATCGTCTGGATGTCGCAGCGCGATGGCTGGAACCAGTTGTTCCTCTACGATCTCGCCAGCGGCGCCGTCAAGAACAAGATCACCACTCGGCAGGTCAACATCGCCTCCTATCAGGTCGATGCCGCCAAGCGGCTGGTCAGCTACTCCGGTCTCGGGGGCGAGCCCGGCGGCGATCCGTACTTTGCCCACCACTACCGCGTCAAGCTGGACGGCAGCGGCTTCGTGTCGCTCACGCCCGACGAAGGGAACCACGGCGCGCTGTCGTGGTCGCCGTCGGGCAAGTACTTCACCACCTCATGGAGCCGCTTCGATGTGGCGCCGGTGGTGACGCTGCGCGACGGGGCCACTGGCGCCGAACTGGTCGAACTGACCCGGGGCAACACCTCGAAGATGGTGGCCGGTGGCTGGCACCCGGTCACGCCGATCACCATGAAGGGCCGCGACGGGGTGACCGACATCTACGGTGTGATGTACACGCCCAGCGGTCTGGACCCGAACCGCAAGTACCCGATCATCAACAAGATCTATCCTGGCCCGCAGGGCGGCTCAGTGGGTGCGCGGAACTTCAAGCAGACCGGCGGCGAGTCGCAGGGTCTGGCGGAACTCGGCTTCATTGTGGTCGAGATCGACGGCATGGGCGCCACGCCCAACCGCGACAAGGCCTTCGCCGACGCCTACTACGGCCGCATGGGCGACAACAGCCTGCCGGACCAGGTGACCGGCATGCAGCAACTGGCCCAGCGCTACCCGTACATCGACCTCTCGCGGGTGGGCATCTGGGGCCATTCCGGCGGTGGATTCGCCACGGCGGCAGCGATGTTCCGGTTCCCGGACTTCTTCCATGTGGGGATCGCCGAGTCGGGCAACCACGACAACCGGCACTACGAGGACGACTGGGGCGAGCGGTATCAGGGCCTCCTGATCCGGCGCCAGGACGGGACGGACAGCTACACCGATGAGTCCAACGCGACCCATGCCAAGAACCTCAAGGGCAAGCTGTTCCTGATCCACGGGACCATGGACAACAACGTGCCGCCCAACAACACGCTCCAGGTGGTCGATGCCCTGATCAAGGCCAACAAGGACTTCGACCTGCTGATGATCCCCAACGCCGGCCACGGCTTCGGTGCCGTGGGCCCCTACGTCCAGCGGCTCCGCTGGGACTACTTCGTCCGGCACCTGCTGAAGACCGAGCCGCCCAAGGAGTTCCCCGGACTTGGTGGGGCAACGGGCGCTCCGGGCGGGCGGGGCGGCGTCGGCGGCCCTCCGGGCGGCCGAGGTGGGGTCGGTGGCCGCGGTGGCGGCGGCGGCGGTGGCGGCCTGCGGTAGTCCCTTGCGGATAGGTCGCAGCGTGCTGGGTTGGTCGGGGGCCGTTCTGGCCCTCGGCCTGTTTCTGGGGGCCGCCCCGGGGCCGGATCGCCGGGGTGCTGCCCGCTGCCTGGCGGCGGACACACCCCTGGGCCGGGCGACCCTCCCCGAGGTGAAACGACTCCTCATCGACGATACGGCTGCTTCCCAGGCCCGCCGGGACTCGCTGCGGATCCCCACGCTCGACTCGGCCCGGGTCCAGGTGGTGGCCACAGACTCTCTCTGCCGACAAGCAGCCGGGCTGGTGGCCCGACTGTTCCCGACGCTCCCGCAGTCCGACGCGCTCCTGCTGCTCGACCTGGGCGGGCTGGCCTGGTGGGCCACCGAGCACACCGCCGACCCGGGCCACCCCAACCACCTGCTCCTCGACCGCGGGCTGACAGGGGCCCGTCTGATTCAGCACCCCTTCGACCCCTGAGCCCGGGCGGCACCGGCTACCCGGGCAGGCTGGATCGGCCTATCTTTCCGGGTTGTTCCGGATCTGTCCTCGATGGGGTCTCATGCCGACGTATCAGTATCAGTGCAGCAGCGGGCACCGGTTCGACCGGATGCAGAAAATGTCCGACAAGCCGGTCCGTACCTGCCCGGAGTGCGGGGCCAAGTCCGAGCGGATCATCTCGGGTGGCAGCGGTCTGATCTTCAAGGGTACCGGGTTCTACATCACCGACTACGGCAAGGACGGCAAGGGTCCGCGCAAGGAGGCGACCGAATCCTCCGGGAGCACGGAGGCCAAGGCGGCCCCGGCCACCCCAGCCCCTGCCGCGAGCACCACACCCGCCCCTGCCGCCAAGCCGACCAGCAGCGGGAGTACCTCGTGAGCGAACGTCTGCGCGAGGAACTGACCCGGGTCGCCGCTGCCCTCGGCGCGGCCGACGTCGAGTTCACGCTGGAGCGCCCACGAGATCCCACGCACGGCGATCTCTCCACCAATCTTGCCATGCAACTGGCCCGGCGGGAACGCAGTAACCCGCGCGCCATGGCCGAGAAGGTCATTGCCGCGCTGGCGCTGCCCGAGGGCATGGTCCGGAGTGTCGAGATTGCCGGACCGGGCTTCATCAATGTCCGCCTGGCTGCCGACACCCTGGCCGCCGACCACGCCCGGATCCTGGCGGAAGGAGCCCGCTACGGGCGCTCCAATCCCGGCGCCGGCGTGCGGGTGAACATCGAGTTCGTGTCGGCCAACCCCACCGGACCGCTGCACGTCGGTCACGGACGGGGCGCTGCCCTGGGCGACGGCATCGCCACCCTGCTTGAGTGGACCGGACATGAGGTGGCCCGGGAGTTCTACATCAACGACGCCGGTGTGCAGATCACCCGGCTCGGTGAGTCGCTCTGGGCCCGAGTGCAGCAGGCGGTGGGCCGTGAGGCGGCGGTTCCCGAGGGTGGCTATCACGGCCAGTACCTGGTGGACGCTGCCCGGCAGCTTCTGGATCAGGAAGGGATGGCCTTCGCCGACCTGCCACCGGAGGAGGGCGTTGCCCGCTGCCGAGCGGCGGCCCTGGTGATGCAGCGCGTCGAACAGGATGACACCATGGCCCGGTTCGGGGTCCGCTTCGATGTCATGACTTCCGAGCAGGACCTGTACGATGATGGCCGCGTGGCCCGCGGTCTGGAGCGCATCGCGGCGGCGGGGCTGTCGTATGAGTCCGAGGGCGCGCTCTGGCTGCGCACCTCGGCGTACGGCGACGAGAAGGACCGGGTGCTCCGCAAGGGCGATGGCAGTCTGACCTACTTCGTGCCCGACATCGCCTATCACCTCGACAAGTTCGACCGCGGCTTTCACCGGGCCATCGACATCTGGGGTGCCGACCACCACGGCTACATCCCGCGGATGCGCGGCGCGCTGACGGCGATGGGTGTACCGGCCGACTGGTTTGCGGTCGAGGTGGTTCAGTTGGTGAAGGTGGTGCGGGGCGAGGACGAGGTGAAGATGTCCAAGCGCTCGGGCGAGTTCGTCACGCTGCGCGACCTCTACGAAGAGACCGGCGTCGACGCCGCGCGCTACTGGTTCCTGATGCGCCGCGGCGATTCCCATCTCACCTTCGACATCAACCTGGCGACGGCGCGCTCCGACGAGAATCCGGTGTACTACGTCCAGATGGCCCACGCGCGGATGAGCGGGATTTTCCGCAATGCCGAGCGGGCCCCGGACGACGTGACTGGTGTGCTGGATCCCGCCGCGCTCGACGCGCAGGACCTGGCGCTGCTGCGCTCACTGACGGCCTTTCCGGATGCGGTGACCCGGGCGGCCCGGGATCTGGAGCCGCATCGGATCACCACCTACCTCGAAGATTTGGCCCGCCAGACCCACGGCTGGTATCACGGCTGCCGCGTGCTGGGCGAACCGGCACCGGTCGAGCAGGCCCGACTGCTGCTCGCCCGGGCGACGCGACAGGTGCTCGCCAACGGCCTCACGCTCCTCGGGGTGTCCGCCCCGGATCGGATGTAATCGCATGTCGCTGCTGGTCGTTGGGAGCGTCGCACTCGACGGAATCGAAACGCCGTTCGGCCAGGTCGATGAGACCATCGGCGGCTCGGCCGTTCACTTCGCCCTCGCAGCCTCGTTGCTGCATCCGGTTCAGGTGGTCGGGGTGGTCGGCGATGACTATCCGCTCGACGAGCTGTCGGCCCGTGCCGATCGCGGCATCGACTGGAGCGGGGTGCAGCGCGCAGCGGGGCCGTCCTTCCTGTGGCGCGGGCGCTACTCGTTCGATCTCCAGAACCGCGAGACGCTGGAAACCCGACTCGGTGTGTTCGCGACCTTCCAGCCCGAGCTGTCCGCCGCGCATCGCAGCGCCCGGTTCGTCTTCCTGGGCAACATCGATCCGGAACTGCAACTGCGCGTCCTCGATCAGGTGCAGCCCACCCTGGTGGCCTGCGACACCATGAACTTCTGGATCAGCTCGAAGCGGGATGCCCTGCTCGAACTGATGCGCCGGGTCGACCTGCTGATCCTGAACGACGCCGAGGCGCGGGAGCTGGCGGAGGACTGGAACGTCCATCGGGCCGCGCGATGGATGCTGGCGCATGGACCCAAGCGGGTGGTGATCAAGCAGGGTGAACATGGCGCGTTGCTGTGCGATGCGCAGGGTCTGTTTCACGTGCCGGGCTATCCGCTGGAGGAGATCTTCGACCCGACCGGGGCAGGGGACGCCTTCGCCGGCGGGTTCATGGGCTACCTGGCGCGGAGCGGCACCATCTCCTCCGACACGCTGCGGGCCGCGATGGTGTACGGATCGGCCATGGGCTCCTTCGCCGTCACCGGGTTCGGAACGCGCGGCATCGATGGTGTGACGCTGGACGCGGTGCAGGAGCGGGTGCGGCAGTTCCGCGCGCTGGTCCAGGTGCCCGCGTTGCCACTGCCGCCAATTGCGACGGAGCAGGTGGTGTCCCAGTATGCCGCCGCCGGCGTGGATCTGGTGCAGGCCGAGGATGCCAAGGCCCGCATCGGGCGGCTGGTTGCAGAAACCCGCACCCCTCTTTCGCTCGGTGAGATCGGCGCCTTCGGCGGCATGGTGCGGATTCCCGAGGGCATGCAGAAGCCCGTCCTGGTGATGAGCACCGACGGCGTCGGCACCAAGGTGCTGGTGGCCATGCAGGCCGGCCGCTTCGATACGGTGGGCGAAGATCTCGTCAATCACTCGGTGAATGACATCCTGGTGCATGGAGCCACTCCGCTGGCCTTCATGGACTACATCGCCGGGCATCGGCTGCCGGTCGAGATGATCGCCGGGGTGGTTGAAGGCATCGCGCGGGGCTGCCGCGCCCACGGGATGGCGCTTGCCGGTGGCGAGACCGCGGCCATGCCGGGCCTCTACACCGAGCGCACGTTCGATCTGGCCGGGACCATCATCGGGGTACACGAAGAGGACGCCCTGCTGCACGGTGACCGAGTCCGGCCCGGCGATGTGCTGATTGCCTACGCCTCTACCGGTCTGCATACCAACGGCTACACGCTGGCGCGCTCAGTGCTCTTCGACACCATGGGCCTGGGACTCGACGCTCTTGTGCCGGGAACCGACACGTCGGTCGCCGATGCACTGCTGGCCGTGCATCGCTCCTACGCCAGCGCCATCCGTCCCGTGCTGCCGCAGGTCCACGCGCTGGCGCACATCACCGGCGGGGGTATTGGCGGGAATCTGGTCCGCGTGCTGCCCGACGACTGTCAGGCCATCATCGACACCGCAAGCTGGACCTGGCCGTCGCTGTACCAGGTGATCGCCGAGGGCGGTCGGGTCAGCGTGGACGAAATGCGTGATGTGTTCAACCTGGGTGTCGGGATGATTGCCGTGGTCGATCCGGCCGATGTGGCGCGGGTGCAGGAGGCCGCCGCCGCGGATGGCGTTGAGACCTGGCTGCTGGGACAGATCACCGGCGGACCGCGGCAGGTTCAGTTCACCCCATGAATGCGCAGCGCGCACCATGGTGTGCCGGATGCCGCCGGTGAGTCCCGCGCCGGACGATAGCCCAGAGACGCGGGCCCGCGACCGCAAGTTCATGCGGCGGGCGCTGCAGTTCGCCAAGCGCGGGTGGGGGCGGGTGCATCCCAATCCCCTGGTGGGTGCCCTGGTCGCCCACGGCGATCTGGTGATCGGTGAAGGATATCATGCCGAGTATGGGGAGCCTCACGCGGAGTTCTTTGCGCTGACGACAGCGGGTGAGCGGGCCCGAGGCGCGACCCTCTATGTGACGCTGGAACCCTGTGCCCACCACGGCAAACAGCCGCCCTGTGTGGAGGCCATTCTCGCTGCCGGCATCGCGCGGGTCGTGGTTGCGCTCCGCGACCCGAATCCGGTGGCGGCCGGTGGGGTGGAATACCTGCGGGAGCGCGGCGTGGTGGTCGACGTCGGCCTGATGGCGGAGGAGGTGGCCGTTCAGAATGCCCGGTTCCTCTGGTCACTCCGGTCGCCGGGACGGCCCTGGGTGGTGGTCAAGCTGGCGGTCAGCATGGATGGTCGGATTGCCGATGCGGATGGCACGTCCCGGTGGATCTCCGGCCCCGAGGCCCGCAACTGGGTCCACCGCATGCGGGCGGCGGTCGGCGGAGTGGCCGTGGGCGCCGCGACCGCGATTGCCGACAACTCGCGCCTGACGGTGCGGGGCCCGATCATCCCGCGTCAGGCGCCGGTACGCGTGCTGTTCGATCGGAGCGGTGTGCTGTCCGCCGAGCACGGCATCTTCCATGACGGCTCCGGGATTCCCATCCACGTGGTGCGCGGGCTTGATGCGGCCGCGGCCGATGCCCCGCTGCAACAGGCCGGTGCCACGGTCCATCGGGTGGCCTCGCTGGCCGATGGTGTGGCGAGCCTGGGTGCCGCCGGGATTGACTCGCTGCTGGTGGAGGGCGGCGGGCGGCTGGCCGGCGCGCTCTGGCAGGCTGGACTGGTCGATCGTGTGTGCCAGATTCAATCACCGCTCTGGCTTGGTGAAGCGGGCACGCCCGCGTGGGCTGGGCTGCACGGCATCACCCTGGCAACCACCCCCCGCTGGCGGGTGATCGGGCGGAAGGAGCTGGGGATGGACACGCTGCTGGTGCTGGAGCCCTGAGCATGTTTACCGGATTGATCACCGCAGTCGGTTCCCTCGATGCCATCGCCCCGCGCAACGGCGGCCTCGACCTCACCATCGGGGCGCCCTGGACCGATCTGGAACTGGGTGAGAGTATTGCCATCAACGGGACCTGTCTCACCGTCGCGGCCTGTGGCGCGGGAACGTTCCAGGTACATCTGGTCGCGCCATCCCGGGCCCGTACGGCATTCGACGACCGAGCCGTCGGTGATCGCCTCAATCTGGAGCGGGCGCTCCGGCTCGGCGACCGGCTCGGTGGGCATCTGGTGCAGGGCCATGTGGATGGCGTCGGCGAAGTCCTCGCTGCGACCGATGTGGAAGACGCCCGGCTGATCGACATCAGACTGCCCGAGGACGTCGCCGCCGTGACCATCCTCCGCGGCTCCATCACGATTGATGGCGTCTCGCTGACGGTGCAGGCGCTGCCGGGGCCGCGGCAGATCCGTGTGGCCGTCATCCCGTTTACCTTGCAGGCAACGACTCTGGGCGAACGCGTCCCGGGCGACCGCGTCCACCTCGAAGGGGACATGGTGGGCAAGTACATCCAGGCGCTGGTCGCACGACCGGCGGAGAGTTCCTGATGGCAGCGGCATCGATCGAGCAGGCGCTGGCCGACCTGCGGGCCGGCAAGATGATTGTCGTCGTGGACGACGAGCATCGCGAGAACGAGGGTGACCTCGTCGCCGCGGCCGAGGCGGTGACGCCCGAGATGATCAACTTCATGATGACGCATGCGCGGGGGTTCATCTGCCTCGCGCTGACGCCGGACGACTGCGACCGTCTGGAACTGCCGCAGATGGTGGCCCGCAACACCGAGTCGATGGCCACGGCCTTCACCATCACCATCGATGCGGCCCTGCGGTTCGGCGTCACCACCGGCATCTCCGCCATGGATCGGGCGACCACCATCCGGGTGGCGATCGACCCGGCCACCCGGCCGGATGATCTGCGGCGCCCGGGCCACATCAACCCGCTGCGCGCCCAGCCGGGCGGAGTGCTCCAGCGGGTGGGCCACACCGAAGCCAGCGTCGATCTGGCCCGGCTGGCAGGGTTCCGACCGGCCGGCGTGATCTGCGAGATTGCCAACCCCGACGGCACCATGGCCCGGCGACCGCAGCTCGAGGCCTACTGTCGTGAGCATGGTCTCACCCTGGTGACGGTCGCGGATCTGGTTGCCTACCGTCTGCGAACCGAACAACTGGTCCATCGCGTGGCGGCACCGCGTCTGCCGACAGCCTTCGGCGAATTCACCGTGGTCGGCTACCGCAACGATGTCGACGCGCATGAGCACGTGGCGCTGGTCTACGGCGAGGTGGCGGGACAGTCCGACGTGCTGGTCCGGATGCACTCCAAGTGCCTGACCGGCGACGTGTTCCACTCACTGCGCTGCGACTGCGGCATCCAGCTCCAGCGGGCCATGGAGCGGATCGCTCAGGAGGGGCGCGGGGTGATCGTGTATCTGGATCAGGAGGGGCGCGGCATCGGATTGCACAACAAGCTGCGCGCCTACGAACTGCAGGATGCCGGGCACGATACCGTCGAAGCCAACGAACGCCTCGGGTTCCAGCCCGATCTCCGCGAGTTCGGCATTGGTGCGCAAATCCTGCGCGATCTCGGGCTCACCACCCTGCGCGTGATGACCAACAATCCCCGCAAGCTGGTCGGCCTGGAGGGCTACGGGCTGGAGATCACCGAACGGGTGCCCCTGATTGCCGACGCCACGCCCGAGAACGAAGCCTATCTCGCGACCAAGCGTGACAAGCTCGGCCACCTTCTGACCAAGTAGGGACGGATGCCGGAATACGAAGGGACCCTCCACACCCATGGGTCAGTGGGCATCGTCGTGAGCCGCTATCACGAGCGGATCACCCGGCGTTTGCTGGAGGGTGCCGTGACGGTCTGCCGCGAGGCGGGCGCCACCGACGACGCCATCCACGTCTACTGGGTCGATGGGGCCTTCGAGGTCGGCATCACCACCCACCTGCTGGCCCATACCGGGCAGTTCACCGCCATGGTCGCGCTGGCAGTGGTGGTCCGGGGCGAGACGCCGCATTTCGATTTCGTGGCAGGCGAGACCTGTGCCGCCATTGGACGGGCCGCCACCGAGACCGGCACGCCCATTGGTCTGGGGATTCTGACCTGCGACGACATGGCCCAGGCCGTCGAGCGCGCGGGCGGCAGCGCCGGCAACAAGGGAGCGGAGGCCGCGGCAGCCGCCATCCGGGTGGCGGACCTCCAGCACCAGGTCCTGACCGCCGGGACGGAGCGCGACTGAATGCTGCGGGTCGAATCGAAGCGCCGCGCGCGCGCGTTGCAGATGCTGTATGCGCTGGAGACTCACGGTCATCAGCAGGCCGACGATGCCGCCCGCGGCTTGGCGCGCCTGACCGGCCCGGAACCGGATCTGCTCGACCCAGCGCGGGACATGGTCGACGGCATCCTGGCCCGGACAGCGGAGTTCGACGGCTACGCTGCCGCCGCCGCCGATAACTGGCGGATCGAGCGGATGGCCACGGTGGAGCGGTGCATTCTGCGGATCGCGATCTGGGAACTGCTGACCACCACCCTGCCGGCGCCGGTGGTCATTTCCGAAGCGGTGTGGCTGAGTCAGCGCTTCGCGAGCCCCAAGGCGCCCCCCTTCATCAACGGTGTACTCGACCGGGTGGCCCGCGACCTGGGTCGGCTCTGAGTCGTGCCGATGAACATCCTCCTGACCAACTGGCAGGACCTGCGGAATCCGCAGGCGGGAGGGGCCGAGATTCATCTCTTCGAAATCTTCTCGCGGCTGGCGGCACGTGGGCATCGCATCCGGCTGGTGTGCTCCTCCTTCCCGGGCGCCGCTCCGGTCGAAATGGTCGACGGCATCGAAGTGCATCGCAGCGGGACCCGCTTCTCCTTCACGCTGCAGGGCCGCTCCGCCATTCGCCGCGCCCTGCGCGCCGAGCAGCCGGACGTGGTGGTCGATGACATCAACAAGATCCCGCTGCGGGTGGCCAGCCTGACCGACCGTCCGGTGTACGCCATCGTGCCGCACCTCTTCGGCCGCACCATCTTCACCGAAGCCTCCTGGCCGATGGCCAGTATCGTCTGGGCGGCGGAGCAGGTGATTCCGTCGGCCTACCGGCGGGCCTGGTTCCACGCCATCAGTGAATCCACCCGGGACGACCTCATCGCCCGGGGCATTCCGCGTGAACGCATCTGTGTGCTGCATCCCGGCGTCGATACCACCTGGTTTGCCCCGGACCCGACGGGAGCCCAGCGGATCTCGCCGCCGACCTTCGTGTATCTGGGCCGCCTCCGGCGCTACAAGGGCGTCGAGTTTCTCCTGGAGGCCATGGCCCAGGTGCGGGAAACTCACCCCACCGCCCGGCTGGACATTGCCGGCGCCGGGGTGGATCGGGCCCGGCTGGAGGCCAGGGCGGCTGCTCTGGGACTCGGCGCGCAGGTCCGGTTTCTGGGGTTCGTGGATGAGGCGGCCAAGCGGGAACTCTTGCGTGGGGCGGTGGCAAACATGTTTCCTTCTCCCAAGGAGGGGTGGGGCATCACCGTGATGGAGGCCGCCGGATGCCGCACCCCGTCGATCGCATCGGACTCACCCGGGCTGCGGGACTCCGTACGCCACGGCGAGACCGGGATCCTGGTGCCGCATGGCAATGTGTCGGCACTGGTCGGCGCCATGCGGTCGCTGCTCGATGAGCCCGGACGGGTGGAGCGTCTCGGCGAAGCGGCCCGGGAGTACGCCGTCTCGCATCGCTGGGACGGTGTGGCCGATGCGGTCGAACAGCACTTGCAGCACCTGACGGCAGGCTCACCGCCGCCGTCCTTCGCCTCATGATGAGGGTCGTCCCATGCGTTTCCGAGACCTGCTCGCACCCCAGCACCTGCTTGAGCTGACGCCGCTCACCGGCGACATCGGCCTCGATGCGCCCATTCCCGAAGCCGACATCGCCTCGCCCGGGTTGGCACTGGCCGGGTACCTCGGTCGATTCATTCCGGATCGGCTGCATGTCTTCGGCGAGACCGAGATCACCTACCTCGAATCGCTGGATGCGACCACCCGGCAGCATGTGATCGAAGGTTTCTTCCAGTACGATCTGCCCGCCATCTTCGTCACCAAGGGGCTCGCACCGCCCGAGCTGCTGCTGACCCTGGCCTGTGCGCGGCATGTGCCGGTGCTTCAGAGCCAACTCAAGACGGCGAGTTTCTACAAGCTCATCAAGCCCATCCTCGAGGCAGCCTTCGCGCCACGGACGTCCCTGCACGGCTCGCTGGCCGACGTGTACGGGGTCGGCCTGCTGTTCATCGGGCGGTCGGGGATCGGCAAGAGCGAGTGCGTGCTCGACCTGGTTGAGCGGGGCCATCGCCTGGTGGCCGACGACGTGGTACAGGTCACCCGTCGGGGCACCGACGTGCTGATCGGTCGGGGGCACGAGCTGGCCGGTCATCATATGGAGATCCGCGGGGTGGGGCTGATCGACGTCCCGGCGCTGTTCGGTGTGCGGTCCATCCGGCAGCAGAAGCGGATCGAAGTGGTGGTCCAGTTGGAGGCCTGGGAGACGGCGCCGGAGGTTGACCGGACCGGCCTGGTCCGCGAAACCACGACGATTCTCGACGTCGCGATTCCCAAGGTGATTGTCCCGCTCAATCCCGGCAAGAACATCACGGTCATTTCGGAGGTCGTGGCGATGATGCACCTGCTGCGCTACAGCGGCGTCGATGCTGCGGCCGCCTTCAACGAGAAGCTGATCAAGCGGATGCGCGAACGACGCGGCGTGCAGCAGTACCTGCGGGAGGACTTCGAGTGAGCGCCCTGCGCGGTGTAGTGGTGGCTCATGCCGGGGTCGCGGCGGCCTTGATCGAGGCCGTGGAGCAGATCGCCGGGTCCGACACCGGCCTGACGGCTGTCTCGAACACCGCGTGTGATCGGGGGGCGTTGGAGGAGCGGGTCCTGGCGGCCGTGGGCGACGGGCCGGCCGTGGTCTTCGTCGACATGCCCAGCGGCTCCTGCTGCTTCGCCGTACTGCGACGCCTGCATGCCATGCCGGAGGTCGCGGTCGTCACCGGAGTGAACCTGGCCATGCTGATCGACTTCGTATTCCATCGGGGCAGCCCGCTGGCCGAGGTGGTCGAGCGCGTGGCCCAGGCGGGCATCCGCGCCGTCGTGGTGCATCAATGAGCCTCACGCTCTGCCGCATCGATGACCGGCTGGTGCATGGCCAGGTGGTGGTCGGCTGGGGCCGGGCGCTGCATGTGCGTCTGCTGCTGCTGGTCGATGATGGCGTACGCGGCAATGACTGGGAGCAGGAACTCTACCAGATGGCGGTGCCACCGGATGTCGAGCTGCAGATTCTGAGCGTCGCCGAGGCCGTGGCGGCCTTGCCGCAGTGGGCGGCAGATCCCCGTCCGACGATTCTCGTCACCGGCGATATCGCGACCATGGCGGCACTGCATGCTGCGCATCCCGAGCTGGTTGCCCGGGTGAATCTGGGGGGGCTCCACCATCAGGACGGACGACGGGAGCACCTCCCGTATGTCTACCTGACCGACGAGGAGGCGGCGGCATTGCGTCGCCTGGCCGCGGGCGGTGCCCTCGTGACAGCGCAGGACCTGCCGACCTCGGCGCCGGTCGACCTGGCGGCCCTGCTCCGGTGATCACCGAGCCGCTGCCGCTGCTGTTGATCGGGGCCTGGGGCATCCTGGTGGGGCTCGATCTGGTCAGCATACCCCAGGGCCTGCTGTCGCGACCGCTGGTGGCCGGGACGGTGGCCGGGTGGCTGGCGGGCGACCTCGCCGCCGGCCTGGTCGCTGGCGCAGTGCTGGAGCTGTACGCCCTGGAGTTCCTGCCCATCGGCGCGACCCGCTACCCCGACTTCGGCGTCGCCGCCGTGGTGGCCGGTGTGGCGGCCGCTGCCGTGGAGCCCGCGCTCCGCCCAGCCATCGCCGGACTGGTGGGACTGCCAACGGCGCTGCTGGGTGACTGGTCACTGGTCCGGCATCGGCGGCGCAATGCCCAATCCATTCACCGGCGGTTGGCCCGGGTGACCGACGGCGACGTCACCGCAATCTGGGAACTCCAACGCAACGCGCTGGTCCGCGATGCGGGACGCGCCTTGGCCCTGACGGTGGTGGGCCTGCTGTTGGCGACCGCTGTGCTACTGGTCCCGCTGGCGGACCTGCCGCGCCATGCCTGGCTCTCGGTTGCGGTCATCGGTGGCGGGGCGATCGCTGCTGGCAATGGGGCCCGGCGCGCCGCAGCCAATCGGCGCCAGGCGCAGTGGCTGGTGGGCGGTCTCTGTCTCGGATGCATGGTGGTGCTGCTCCGATGACACCGCACCTGCGCGCGCTCCGTCGTCTGCTCGCGGTGCAGGCGGCCTGGACCTATGAGCGGATGCTGGGCATCGGCGTCGGGCACGCCAGCACGCCGCTGCTGGAAGAGGTTGCTGCCCGGCGTGATCCCGAGGCCCGACGCGCCATGGTGGCGCGATCCGCCGAGTTCTTCAACGCGCATCCGTACCTGGCGGGCGTGGCGGTGGGCGCACTCGCCCGGGTGGAACACGACGACGCGCCGGGCGACCGGATTCTCCGCCTGCGGTCCGCGCTATGCGGCCCCCTGGGAGCGCTGGGCGATCAACTGGTCTGGGCCGGTCAGGTGCCGGTGCTGATTGGACTGGGCCTGCTGACGGTGCCCTGGTTCGGGGGCTGGGGTGTCCTGCTGGTGGTCATCATTCACAACCTGCTGCGCCTCTGGCTCACCGACTGGGGTCTGCGGCTCGGCTGGCGCGAGGGCTTTCAGGTTGGAGGCGCCATCCAGCGTTCCCGGCTCCCGATGCTCGCCGACCGCGTGCAACTCGCCGCCGCCCTCATGGCGGGCATCGCCCTGCCGGTGATCCTGGCCTGGTTGCTGGATGGGCAGGGGATGCCGGACCTGCCGATCGGGATGGTCCTCGCCGCTGTGCCCGTGGCCCTCGGGCTGGGACATCTGCTTGGGCTCCGGCGCCTGTCGGGTCTGAAGGTCGGCCTGCTGCTGCTCATGCTTACTCTGTTGCTGATCGGGGAATTCCGATGATCGAACGTGCCGTACAAGTCGTCAACCCGCTGGGCCTGCATGCCCGACCGGCGGCCCAGCTCGTCCGGCTGGCCGCCACCTTCAGCGCGGAGCTGACTCTCCGGCGCGAAGACGAGATGGTCAACGCCAAGAGCATTCTCGGCGTGATGACCCTTGCGGCCGAATGCGGCTGTACCCTGGTCATTCAGGGTGACGGTGGCGACGCCGAGCAGGCGGTGGGCGCGCTGGCGGATCTCATCGCCAGCGGGTTCGGGGAACAATGAGCGATCGGGTGCTGCAGGGCATCGGCGTCTCACCCGGCGTGGCCTTCGGGCCCGCCGTGATCGTGCGGTGGAATTTCCCCGAAGTGCCGGACCGGGTGGTCGAGGCCGCCGAGGTCGAAGGGGAGATCGCCCGCCTGCGGGAGGCCATGGCCACCGTGGTGGCACAGCTCGACCTGCTCCGGCAGCGGACCCTCCAGCGGGCGGGGACCGAAGCCGCCGGGATCTTCGACGCGCAGATCATGATGGCGCAGGATGAGACCGTGCTGCAGTCGGTCGAGACCCTGATCCGGAAGAACCGGCTCGCGGCCGAAACGGCCTATGAGTTCAAATCCCTCGAACTGCGCAACAGTTGGCAGCAGGCCCGCAGTCCCGTGGTCCGCGAGCGGGTAGCCGATCTCACCGCCATTCAGCTCCGCATGCTCACCGTGCTGCTCGGCGGCAAGAGTGTCGAGGGGTGGCTGGGGGAGCTGGAGGATCGGGTTGTCCTGGTCGCCCGTGAAATCTTCCCGGGGCTGACGGTACAACTCGACCGGGACCTGATCGTCGGGCTGATCAGCGAGGAAGGCACCCGGACCTCGCATGCGGCCATCCTGGCGCACTCGCTCGGCATCCCGGCTGTGATGGGCGTGCCCGGTGCGATGGAGTCCATTGCCTCCGGCGACATCGTGCTGCTGGATGGTCAGACGGGGACCATCATCATCGACCCCGACCAGGCCGAATTCGAGTATGCGCGCCTGCAGACCTCCCGGCGGCACAAGCTCGACCTGCAGCTCGACGGCATGGTGGGGCAGGCCGCTGAGACACCGGACGGCACGCGGATCATGCTGCAAGGGAATGTCGACCTGCCGGAGGAGATCGAGATCGCCGTCCGCAACGGGGCGGAAGGCGTCGGCCTGCTGCGGACCGAGTTCCTGGTCACCGGGCGAGCCGCCTTGCCCTCGGAGGACGAGCAGGCCGCCTACTTCCGGCGGGTCAGCGCCTCGTTCCCCGGCGCGCCCGTGGTCATCCGCAGCTACGACCTGGGCGGCGACAAGTTCCCCGCGGCCTTCGACGCGCCATTCGAAGCCAACCCCTTCCTCGGCTGGCGCTCCATCCGGGTCTGCCTGGACCGGCCGGAAATCTTCCGACCGCAACTGCGGGCAGTGCTGCGCGCCGCGGCGGAGCGGCCGGTGTGGCTGATGCTGCCGATGATCATCTCGCTGGAGGAGATCGCAGCCACCCGGGCCCTGCTTACCGAAGAGGCGGAGCGGTTGCGGGCCGAGGGGGTCCGTGCGGCGGACACGCTGCCCATGGGGGTCATGATCGAGACCCCGGCGGCGGTGGTACTGGCCCAGGAGATCGCCGCCCAGGTGGACTTCCTCAGTGTGGGGAGCAACGACCTCACCCAGTACACCCTGGCCCTCGATCGCGGCAATGCCCGGCTGGCCCAGCGATTCTCGTCACTGCATCCGGCCGTCCTGCGGTCGCTGGGCCAGGTGCGGCAGGCTGCCGATCAGCAGGGGATCCCGGTCTCGCTCTGCGGCGAGATGGCCTCCGACCCCTTTGCCGTCGTGCTGCTGATGGGCCTGGGCTATCGGCGTCTGAGTGCGGCTCCGCCCGCCCTGCCCCTGGTCAAGTGGGTGGTGCGCAGCGTGCCGCTGGAGGCGGCCCGTCTGGCCGCAGAGGAGGCTCTCCAGGCCGTCCAGGTCGAGGAGGTTGTCCGGATCCTCCGGCAGACCGTCGGGACCTATCTCGACCTGCGACTGCTCGACCCGGCCGCTGCGTTGCCGAGGCACTCTTCGGGTAGTAGCTTGCCCCCTGCGTAATTCAACAGTCACCCTTCCTTCCGGTCGAGTGTCATGACAGCAACCGCCCGCCACGTCTTCACGTCCGAATCCGTCACCGAGGGACATCCGGACAAAGTCGCTGACCAGATCTCCGACGCAATTCTGGACGCCATCCTCCGTCGGGACCCGGGCGCGCGCGTGGCCTGTGAAACCCTGGTGACTACCGGCATGGCCATGATCGCCGGGGAGATCACCACCAAGGCCTATGTCCACATTCCCGATGTGGTGCGGGAGACCATCCGCCGCATCGGCTACACCGACGCGCTGTTCGGCTTCGACTATCGCACCTGCGCCGTGCTGTCGTCGATCGATCGCCAGTCGGCCGACATTGCGCAGGGCGTGGACGGCGA
The DNA here is from genome assembly GCA_964421625.1 of uncultured Gemmatimonadaceae bacterium. GTDB lineage: Bacteria > Gemmatimonadota > Gemmatimonadetes > Gemmatimonadales > GWC2-71-9 > Palsa-1233. The sequence continues at coordinate 52,688 of CAYQXR010000006.1, forward strand.
CGATGCCGACAAGCAGGGTGCCGGGGATCAGGGCATGATGTTCGGGTATGCCTCGGACGAGACCAGTGAACTGATGCCGCTGCCGATCATGCTGTCACACCGGCTGGCGGAGCGGTTGGCCGCGGTCCGCCGGGGCGGCCGGGGCATCCCGCAGCATGCCTGGCTGCGCCCCGATGGCAAGACGCAGGTGTCGGTCGAGTACCTTGGCGACCGTCCGGTGGCCGTGAAGGCCGTGGTCATCTCGACCCAGCACGATGAGCGGGTGGGCGGCCGTGTGCTGTCGCAGAAGGCGATCCGCGACGCCATGGTGTCCGACGTGCTGGCGCCGGTACTCGATGAGTGCGGCCTCACCGGCAAGGGCATCAAGATCCACGTCAACCCGACCGGCCGCTTCGTGATCGGTGGGCCGCAGGGCGATGCCGGCCTGACCGGCCGCAAGATCATCGTGGATACCTACGGCGGTATGGCCCGGCACGGCGGCGGCGCCTTCTCGGGCAAGGACCCCACCAAGGTCGACCGCTCGGCGGCGTACGCGATGCGGTATGTGGCCAAGAACATCGTGGCGGCCAAGTTGGCGCGGCGCTGTGAGGTGCAGGTGGCCTATGCCATCGGCGTGGCCCAGCCGGTCTCGATCCGGGTCGATACCTTCGGTACCGGTGTGGTGCCGGACGCCGTGCTGGAAGCTGCGGTGCGTGAGGTCTTCGACCTGCGACCGGCCAGCCTGATCCGCGACCTCTCGCTGCGTGCCCCCATCTACGGGCCCACCGCCGCCTACGGACACTTCGGGCGCCGCCCGACCACCGGGACCTATGCCGAAGCCGGGAACGATGTCCCGGCGCCGCGGCAGGTTGATTTCTTCACCTGGGAACGGACCGATCGGGTCCGCGACCTTCGTACGGCCGTCAAGGCCTGAGGTACAGCAGATGACGAGTGTGGCCACCGTATCCCACGATATCCGCAACCTGGCCCTGGCCGACGAAGGGCGTCGCCGCACCACCTGGGCGGAGCGTTCCATGCCGGTGCTCCGGCAGATCCGCGAACGGTTTGCGCGGGAGCAGCCGCTGGCCGGGCGCCGCCTGTCGTGCTGTCTGCATGTGACGACCGAGACCGCCAATCTGATGATCACGCTGCGGGCCGCCGGAGCCGAGATCGCTCTCTGCGCCTCGAACCCGCTGTCGACTCAGGACGATGTCGCTGCCCACCTGGTGCGCGATCATGGCGTCCACGTCTTCGCCATCCGCGGTGAAGATCACGAGACCTACTACCGGCACATCGCATCGGCTCTGGCCTTCGGGCCCGACCTGACCCAGGATGACGGCGCCGACCTGGTGGGGGCGCTGCATCTGATCGCGCTCAACCGGCTGGACGAACTGGCCGGCCCGATCCGGGCCATGGTCGAACAGCTCACCCCCGAAGAACGCCAGGCGATGGTCCGGCGCGTCACCGGGTCGACCGAGGAAACCACCACCGGCGTGATCCGGCTCAAGGCCATGGCCGAGCAGGGGGTGCTGGCCTTCCCGGTGATTGCGGTGAACGACTCGCGCACCAAGCACATGTTCGACAATCGTTACGGCACCGGCCAGTCGACGCTGGACGGGATCATCCGCGCCACCAACATGCTGGTGGCCGGGAGTGTGGTGGTGGTGGCGGGCTACGGCTGGTGCGGTCGTGGTCTGGCGCTGCGGGCCCGTGGGGCGGGCGCGCATGTGATCGTGACCGAGATCGATCCCGTGGCCGCGCTCGAGGCGCGCATGGACGGCTTCGAGGTGACCACCATGGCCGATGCGGCGCCGCGCGGTGATCTGTTCTGCACCATGACCGGCAATATCCACGTGATCCGGGCCGAACATTTCCGCGCCATGAAGGACGGCGCCATCGTCTGCAACTCGGGGCACTTCAATGTCGAACTCGACCTCGAAGCGCTGGGGCGGCTCGCCACCGGGCGCAGCGAGGTGCGGGCCGGTGTCGACGAGTACCTGGTCGACGGCCGACGCATCCTGGTGCTGGGCGAGGGGCGGCTGATCAACCTGGCCGCTGCCGAAGGGCATCCGGCCGCAGTCATGGACATGTCCTTCGCGAATCAGGCCCTCGCCGCTGAGCACCTGGTGCGCCAGGCCGGTCAGCTCGGCGCGACCGTCCACACGCTGCCGGATGCCGTCGATCGGGAGATCGCCAGTCTCAAGCTCGCCGCGATGGAATCCACCATCGATACGCTCACCGACGAGCAGGTCCGCTATCTCGCCTCCTGGGACGCCGGAACCTGAACCCGGCACGGACACCATGACGCCCCGGCGTCGGACACCCCTGCGGTGGCTGACGCTGGTGGCCCTGGTGCTGGCCCTGGGAGTCGTGCCGGGGGCCGCCGCCCAGGCCACATTGCAGGGGCGGGTGCTCCGGGTGATCGAACGCGACACCTTCCCGGTGTCGCGCGCCATGGTGGTGCTGCACCGCATCCAGGCCGACGCTGAAGGCCCCATCGATTCCATGCTGTCGCTGGCCCAGGGGGCCTGGCGTTTCCAGGCCCGCCCCGACAGCGGCGCGCTCTACCTGCTGAGTGCCCGGTGGGGCGGGGTGACCTACTTCGGCGGGTCCTTCACCGCCGTATCGCTGATCGGCGTCCAAACCCTGGACCTCTTCGTCTCGGATACCGCCTCGACCACTCCGGTGCTGATGGCCACCCGGCAGGTGGTGGTGCTGCGTGGCGAGGAAGGCTGGCGGGAAGTGGTCGACGCCATGACCCTCATCAATCCCACCGGGACGACGCGGGTGCTCTCGCCCGATCGTCCGTGGACTTGGCGGTTTCTCCTGCCACCCGGGGCCACCGACCCGCACCTGGGCGACTCCGACTTCTCGGCCGAGGCGCTGGCCACCGAAGGGGACACGGTCATGGTGCTGGCGCCCATTCCGCCGGGCCACCATGTGCTGATGATGTCCTACCGTCTGCCGCCCACGGTGGACTCGTTGCCCCTGCCCGCACTCGAAGGTCCCGACACCCTGCTGGTCATGCTGGAGGAGCCGGAGGTCACCGTCACGGGCCTGGCACGCGGGGAGTCGCGACCGATCGAAGACCGGTTCTTCACCGAGTGGTCCGGGCAACCATCAGGCGCCGAGGTGGTGATTCACTTTCCCATCCCCTGGCGCACGCCCACCTGGTTCCTGCCGGGCCTGGTGGTGCTGTTCGGCGGGGCCTTGGGCCTGATCGTCGCGCTGGGGTGGCGTCCGGGTCGGAGTCGGGTGACGGCACCTGACGCGTCGTCGGCGGTTCCGCTGTCCCCCGAGGCACAGGCTGTGGTCGAGGCGATCGTGGCCTTGGATCGGCTTCACGCTGGCGGAACGATCGCGGCAGACGAGTACCAGGCCCGACGGCAGGTGCTCAAGCAGCAGCTCCAGGACCATCTGCGCGCAGGGGCTCCGACCGCAGCGCGACCGGAGCCCCCACCACCGCACTGAGTGCGAGGTTATTTCTTGCGGCGCGATGCGGCCAGGGCAATGCCCGCCGCGGCTGCGACGCCGGCGGCCACGGCTGCCACCTTCTTCGTTGTCGACGCCTTGCTGCTCTTCGCCGAGACCTTCTTGGCAAGCTTGGTGGCTGCCTTCTTCCCGGCTTTGACCTGCTTGGTCGCCGTCTTCTTCGCTTTGGTGACGGCGGTGGTGGCCTTCTTCTTCGCCGTGGTGACCTTCTTCTTTGCGGTGGTGACCGCCTTGGTGACGGCCTTCTTCGCGGCCTTCTTGGTGATGGCCATAACGACTCCTGCTGCGAGGGTCGGCCCGTCCCGTGGAGACGTTCGCCCGCCATCCGGCGCGGCGACCAGGACAGACCTGTTGGTGCATGTAAGATGCTGGGGATGAGGGCGCGGCGGTAGCGGGGGGGGAGCGTCAGGGGTGGTGAGGGGTGCCCCGCGCCGAGAGAAACTCGGTGAGTCGGGCGCGGCCCTGCCGCACCCGGACATGGTTGGAGTCCAGCGCCTCACGCATGCCCTGGTACCCGTCCCGCAGCAGCGCCTCTGCCTCGTCCGCACGCGCCGGTGCGCTGCGCCCGATCACCTCGCCGGCCATGCTGCGCGCCTGCGCCACCGCCCAGTGCCCGGTTGGGAAGTACTCTTCGCGGAGTCGGAGTCCGCGGCTGGCATCCTGCAGGGCGCGACGATGGTCGCCCAGTCGGCTCCGGCAGACGGCGGCAAACAGGTGTGCCGTACCGATCGACGGGTCCGAGACGGGCAGGTTGGGACCTTCCATGGCCAGAATCTGTTCGGCGTGCCGGATGGCTTCGGCACAGGAGCCACCGTCAGCCTCGATATTCACCAGCATCCGCAGGGCGGCGACTGTGAAGGCGTTCCGTTCTCCCATGGTCCGCTGGGCCAGAATCCAGGCCTCGCGGGCGGTGGCCTCTGCGTCGGCGTACCGCTCCAGGAAGAGCAGGGTGCCGGCCAGCGGTTGCAGCGCCGACGCGAGACGGAATGTGTCGGTGTGGGTAGGGCCACGGAAATAGGTGGCCGCACCCCGCAGCGGAGTCTCCGCCTCGGCATAGCGGCCCAGGGTGGCCAGGGTGGTGCCCAGGTTGATGTCCACCACGGCGAGGAAGGTGGAATCCACCGGAGGGCGTGACGCGTACCAGTGATGAATCCGACCGTAGAGATCTGCCGCTTCGTCCAGCTTGCCGAGGCTGATCAATGCCCCCGCCAGGTTGTTCATGCCGCGATAGATCTCGGACGAATCCGCCCCGATCTGCCCGTACATGGTCAGCGACGCCCGATACAGTGACTCGGCGGCTTCCGGGTAGCCGAGGTTGTCTTCCACGCCGGCCAGGTTGTAGAGGGCGTCGGCGCGTTCCCGGGACGGCTGGCCCTGGTCGATGGTCTCGCGGAGTCGCAGGGCATCCTGCAGCAGTGGGCGGGCGCGCTCGTGCAGGAACATGTTCTGGAGTGTGGAGCCCAGGGTGTTCTTGACGGCAGCCCGGATGTCGAGGGCCGAAGCGAAGGCGGTGTCGAGCGCCGGAATGGCCCGGTCGATGGCTTCCACCACGCGCGCCTCACGACCCAGCGCGGTGGGGGAGGCACTGACCAGCAGGTCCTGGAAGAAGGCCGTGACCATGGCCGTCCGCTGCTGCTCACGGATTGCGGCATCCCGTTCGCGGCGCGCCACGGTGGCGCGATCCCAGGCCACGGCCGTGGTGCCGCAGAGCAGCAGCAGAGCGGCGGCGGAGGTGAGCACGGCGGCGCGGTGACGGCCGAAGAAGCGGCGCCAGCGATAGCCCAGCGAGTCGACCTGTGCGAGGACCGGTTCGCCGCGACGGAACCGATCCAGATCTTCGGCGAGCTGTTGTACCGAGCGGTAGCGGGCCTCGGGTTCGGCGCGCAGTGCCATCCGGACGATGGCTTCGAGGTCGGCTGGCAGCGGGGCGCCGGTGGTCCGACTCGCGGGCGGGCCGTCTTCCCGCTGTTGCAGCGCCATGGCCGGCGCGGTCTCGCTGAACGGGTGATGGCCGGTGAGCAGCTCGTAGAGGATGATCCCCAGCGAGTAGATGTCGCTGGCGGTGGAGACGGCCCCGCCGCGCAACTGCTCCGGCGAGGCATAGGCCACCGTCATCGGAGTCAGGCCGGTGCGGGTCGCCTTCCAGTCGTCGGCCAGTTCGGGGTCGAGCCACTTGGCGATGCCGAAGTCGAGCAGCTTCACCGTGCCGTCGGTGGTCACCAGAATGTTGCCGGGCTTGAGATCGCGGTGGACAATGAGGTGGGTGTGCGCATGGTGTACGGCCTCGCAGACCTGCCCGATCAGGGCCAGCCGATCGGCCTGACTGCTTTGCTGGGCAGTGCACCAGTGATCGATGGTGTCACCCGCCACGTACTCCATCACGAAATAGGTGAGCCCCTCCGGCGTGACGCCACCGTCCAGCAGTGCCGCGATGTGCCGGTGCTGCAGCTCGGCGAGCATCTGGCGCTCATGCCGGAATCGCTCACCCTGCGGATCACCGGGCACCGAGCGGGACGCCATCTTGAGGGCGCCGCGCTGGCGGAACTGGTCGTCGTCGCGGGAGACCTCGTACACCGTGCCCATGCCGCCCTGGCCCAGCACGCGGACCAGGCGCCACGCACCGATGGTACTGTCCGGGGGGTAGGGTGTCAGCGCAGCGGGCATGCCGATGTGATGGTGTCCCATCGAGAAGCGCGAGCCGACGCGGTCCGCGGCGTCGAGCAGCGAGGTGACTTCAGTGGCAATGTGGGGTGGGAGCTGATCCAGCAGGGGGCGCCGCTCGGTGGGCGGCAGGTCGACCAGCGCGTCGAAGCGGGCCTTGATCGTCTCCCAGTCGTCGGCGGACGCGGCGGGATCCTGGGCCATCAGCGGAGCGTGGCGAGCTCGCGGGCCAGCCAGGCACGGGCCAACAGCCAGTCGCGCTTGACCGTCGCGGGAGATGTGCCCTGTGCTGTGGCGGTTTCTTCGATGGACAGGCCCACGAAGTAGCGCAGTTCCACCAGTTGCGCCTGGCGCGGATCGATGGCGGCCAGCTTGTTCAGCGCGCGATCGATATCCAGCACCTCGTCGGGGTCGGTCTCGACCGGGTCCGAGATCTCGGGGTCGAGCGTGACACGGAACTGCCCGCCCCGCTTGCCGGCTTTGCGGCGCCGGGCGTGGTCCACCAGGATGTGGCGCATGGCCTTGGAGGCCACGGCAAAGAAGTGCGACCGGCTCTCGAACGAGGCCTCCGGCTGGGCCAGCTTCAGGTAGGCCTCGTGGACCAGCGCCGTGGGACTCAGGGTGTGGTCGGGGCGCTCGTTGCGCAGCCGGTGGTCGGCCATCCGATGCAGTTCGCCGTAGACGATGGGCAGCAACTGATCCATCGCTTCCGGACTCCCGGCAGCGGCCTCGTGGAGGAGGGCAGTGATCTCGTTCGGGCGCAACGTCATGGGTGCCCGCAAGATACTGCGATCGGGGAGCCTGCGGGGTACCCGCAGCTTGCCCCGCCGGGACGGGGGGAGTAGCTTGGCAGCGTTGGACCATCGCGAATGGCGCAGCTCGGAAGCCGGTGCAAGACCGGCGCGGCCCCGCCACTGTAACGGGCGTTTCACACTGCTGCTCACAGCGCCACTGGGGGTTCCCCCGGGAAGGCGAGCGGCAGGCCCGGAGCCAGGAGACCTCTCCATTCGCGCCACCAGAACCCCTCGGGGGAGGGGAGGTGGCGCCCAGTGCGTCTCCGGTGAGACGCTGCCGGTCGCACCCGCCTTCCCCGCATCAGGAGGCGGGTGTTGTCGTTGGAGAGGTCGCGTCGGTCACCGTTGGTCCGGACCAGTCTGCTTGCGGCGGTGCTGGTCCCGGCCGTCCTGCTGCTGGGACTGTTCTGGGGGGCGGTCCCCTTGAGCCCCGGGGCCGTGATCGCGGCCCTGACCGACCCGACTGCTCCCGGCGGCGAGATCGTCCGCCGACTGCGACTGCCACGTGTGCTGCTGGCCTTCGGCGTGGGCGGGACCCTGGCCGTCTGCGGGGCCGCCCTCCAGGCCCTGGTGCGCAATCCGCTGGCAGAGCCCTGGCTGCTGGGACTCTCCGGCGGGGCGTCGCTGGGCGCGGTGGCGGCGCTGGTGGTCGGGTTGGCTGGGCCCTGGGGGACATCGGCCAGCGCCGTGTTGGGCGCTCTGGCCACCGTGGCCCTGGTCTACCGACTGGCGGTAGCTGCCGGTCGACGCCTGGATCCGCGGGTGCTGCTGCTGGCGGGGGTGGTGGTCTCAGCCTTCACCGGAGCGGTCACCACCGCCCTCCTGATCACGGTCGATCCCTTCACCTTCCGCGCCGCGACCTTCTGGCTCTTCGGCGGCTTTGCCGGGGCAACCTGGGAGAGCGTGCGCCACTTCACGCTGATCGGCATCGTGCCGCTGGTGCTGCTGTACCGGCTGGCGCGTCCGCTCGATCTGCTTGCGCTGGGCGAAGAAGCCGCCGCGATGCTGGGAGCCGACGTGGACCGTACCCGCCGACTGGTGGTGATACTCACCTCCGTCCTGACGGCGGCGACCGTGGGCGTGGCCGGGATGATCGGGTTCGTTGGACTGGTCGTTCCGCATGCGCTGCGTGGCCTGGTCGGTCCGCTGCATCGGAGTCTGCTGCCGCTCACCTTCCTGGTGGGCGGGGGCTTCGTGGTGCTGGCCGATACACTCGCCCGCACTGTGGCGCGTCCGGCCGAACTGCCGGTCGGCGTGGTCACGGCGCTGGTCGGTGTGCCGATCTTTGCCATCCTGCTGCGACGGACGCTCACCTGATGCTGGCCGCTACGGCTCTCACGGTGCGATATCCCGACGCCGACCGCGCCGCGCTGGACGGCGTGTCGCTCCAGGTCCGCCCGGGCGAACTGGTCGTAGCGGTCGGTCCGAACGGCAGCGGCAAGACCACACTCCAGCGCGCCATGTTGGGGCTGGTACCCTGGGCGCAGGGGCAGGTGACGCTCGACGGTGTTGGCGTCGACACGCTGCCCCGTGCCCGCCTGGCCGGTCTGGTCGGCGCGCTGCCGCAGCGCGAGGAGCCGGCCTTCCCGCTGCGTGTGGGTGAGGCCGTGCTGCTGGGGCGCTGGTCTCGCCTCGGGCCGTTGGCTGCGGTCCGTGCCGAAGACCGCCGGGCGGCCGAAGAGGCCATGCAGCGCTGCGACCTCACCGCGCTGACAGACCGTCCGATCGAGACGCTCTCCGGCGGAGAGTGGCAGCGGGTCCGCCTGGCCCGGGCCCTCACGGCGGCACCGACCTACCTGCTGCTCGACGAGCCGACCGCCGCACTCGACATCGCCCACGAGATGGAAGTCTTCTCCCTGCTGCGCGATCTCGCCGCCAGCGGGCTCGGGGTGCTGGTCATCACCCACCAGCTCGCCCTGGCCGCCCGCATGGCCGACCGCGCCCTGCTGCTCGATCGCGGGGTGCCGGTGGCCTCCGGACCTCCGGCGGAGGTCTTTACCGAGGCGCACCTGTCCAAGGTCTTCCAGTGGCCCATCGCCGTGCAGTCCATCGGCGGGGGACCACCCCTGATTGTTCCTGTTGCTGCTGACACCCGGGACGCTCTCCGGCGTTCCGACTCCTCATCACCCACGAAGGACGCTGCATGTCCATGACACCACTGCGGATGGCATTGCCCCTGCTCCTCGGGGCCAGCCCGCTCCTCGGCCAGGCCGTTGCCGACACCACCCGACTCCCCGATCAGCTCGTGACCGCGACCAAGGTCGATGTCCGGGCCGGCATCGTGCCCGCGTCCACGACGGTGCTCTTCGCCGACGAGCTGCGCGCCCGCGGCGTCGTACGCGTGCAGGATGCCCTCCGCGAGGCCGCCGGGATCACCATCATGCCGAATGGCGCCACCTACGGCGCCGTCACCTCCGCCTTCCTCCGTGGCGGCGAGAGCGACTACGTCAAGGTGCTGCTGGACGGCGTCCCCCTGAATGTTCCGGGTGGCGCCATTGACCTCGCCAACCTCACCCTCGACGGTCTGGAGCGGATCGAGATCGTCCGCGGCCCCGCCTCGGTGCTCTACGGGGCCGACGCGATGAGCGGCGTGATTCAACTCTTCTCGCGGGACGGGCGCGCCAACCGCCAGTCCGATGTGAACATCTCGCGAGGCTCGTTCGGCAACGCCACCTACCGGATGGATATCGCGCAGGGCGGCAAGGCGACGACCTACTCCATCGGCGGCGGCCTGGTCAACAGCGACGGGATCTACCCGTTCAACAGCGAGTACCGGAATCGCGAACTCGGCGGGCGCCTGCAGACGGCCAACAGCAGCGGCACCAAGCTCTCCCTCTCGACCCGCTACTCCGACGTGACCGCGCACTATCCGACCGACTTCACCGGCGCGGTGGTGGACAGCAACCAGTTCGACCGGATCCGCACCATGACGATCGGGCTGGGTGTGACCCGACCCCTGTCGGGGTACACGGCGCTGGCCGTCCAGGCGCATGCGGCCCGCACGCGACGTGGCTACGAGAACCGGCCTGACTCGCCCGGCGATGTGTTCGGCTACGGCTTCGAGGAGGATCGCGACGGGACCATGTGGCGCCGCGGCGCCGAAGCCCGGGTGGATTTCCTCCGGGCCAGCGGCAGTCGGACCTCGATCGGGGCGGCGTACGAGTTCGAATCCGAAGATCAGACCTCGCGCGCCATGTCGGACTACGGCACCGGCGCCTTCGAGGAGACCGGCAGCTTTACCGCCGACCGCAAGACGACGTCGGTCTTCTCCCAGTTCTACCTGACCCCGACCCCCTTCGTGACGCTCCAGCTCGGTGGGCGCCTCGACCGCAACTCGGCCTTTGGCAACTTCGGCACCTGGCGGGTGGGGGCCAACATCCAGAACCGCGAGGGCTGGCGCCTCTGGGGCGCGGCCGGTACCGCCTTCAAGGCGCCGACCTTCTCGGAACTGTTCGCGGCCAGTGCCTTCGAGATCGGCAACCCGGATCTCAATCCGGAGCGGAATACCAGCATCGAAGTCGGCCTGCGGCGGGCCCTGCCCAAGGCACGCGGGACCTTCTCGGTCACGGGCTTCTCGCAGCGGTTCCGCGACCTGATCCAGTACGTGAGCGGCGCCCCGGGCGACCCGACCTATGTGAACCTGGGCGAGGTCCGGTCCCGCGGAGTGGAGGCGGCCGTCTGGTACAAGCTGAGCCCAACCTTCAATGTGAAGGCCGCCTGGACCTGGCTCCGCACTGAAGTCACTGACACCGGCGCGGTCTCGTCGGTCGCGTTCACCCAGGGTGAGGCGCTGATCCGCCGGCCGGCCCAGTCCGGGTCTCTGACGCTGGAGTATCAGGCCCACGGCACCACGGCGGCCGTGGTGGTGAACCACGTCGGGGAGCGGGCGGACGCCGACTATCGCAGCTTCCCCTCGGTCCGCGCTACATTACCCTCCTACCAGACGGTGGATCTCTCCCTGACGCGGCCGCTCCGGTTCTCGAGCCGGGCCTCGTCGGGACTCGATCTCACCGTCCGCGGCGAGAATCTCTTCGACGCGGAGTACGAGCAGGTGGTCGGGTACCAGGCCCGGGGTCGGACTCTCTCCGTGGGAGTCCGCATTCACCGGTAGCCGCCAGGGGAGGGGACCAATGCGCTGGACGAGAATCAGCCTGCTGATGCTGCTGAGCGGCGGGGTCTGGGGATGCGCCCCGACCACGCCCTCCAGCGCCCCTCCGATTGAAGTACTGGTGGTGGTCTCCGACGGGGATGAGCGGTCCATTCTGCTCGTCCCCACCGACCGGATCGACTCGACCACCACCATCCCGCTGGGGCCGGGCGCCGGGCGGATCACTTCGCTGGCCGTCCACGGCCGCTACGCCGCCATCGGCCTGGGCGAGGCCGACCAGGTGCTGGTGGTCGACCTGGCCACCGGCACCCGCCACACGCTGGTGCTCGCCGCTGGCGGCACGCTGAGCGGCATCGGTTTCTCTGCCGACGGCACCGGCTACGCGCTCACCCAGTTCACCGGCGCCGTGACCCGCTTCCATCCCAGTCAGGGCATTCTGGCCCGGACCACCTACCCTGGTGGTCCTCGCCAGATGGTGTCGGCCCGCGGGCGGACCTTCGTGCTCTTCGGCCCGCGCGAGGTGGTCGACTGCACCGACGATATGGCCGTCTGCAAGGCCATTCCCGGCTGGCTGTCGCCGCTGCAGAGCGGTGACCGGCTCGATTCCCTCCCGCTCCAGGGGGGTGGCAATCCCAACGGGGCAGTGGTCACCAACGACGGCACGCTGTACATCCTCAATCGGGGCGGGGAAGGAGTGCCCGGCTCGCTGTCGGCCTTCGATCCGATCCGCGAGCGCGAGACCGCAACCTTCCATGCCCTGGGCGAGGGGCCGCTCCATCTGGCCTACGACGGCGGCGAGCATATCCTGATCACCACCCGGACCGACGGCCTGCTGGTCTTCAACACCCGGCAGCGCGGCTTCGAGCGCGGCATTGGCGCCGGGATCCCGCTGCCCCGTCGTCCCCGCGCGCTGGCCACCGACGAACTGGGCCGCACCTATGTCGTTGAAGCCGAAGGCTGTGGCGGCACGGTGAGCGGCCGAGTCCGCGTGTTTGGACGGGACCTGGTCGAGGGGCCGACCATCCCGGTCGGCAACTGCCCCGTCGCGGCGGCTGTGACCGAGGTACCTCCGGGCCTCAACCCGCCCTGATCCGTGGGCGGCACCATGCACCTGACACCGGCCCTGGTGGTCGGCGGGGTGCGGTACGGGGAGACGTCCCGCATCGTCCGACTGCTCACGCGGGACCACGGCCTGGTCAGCGCCCTGGCCCGGGGGGCCTTCCGACCGCGTTCACGCTTTGGGGCCGCCCTGGCCCTGTTGAGTGAAGGCGAGGCGCATCTCACCTGGTCCCGCAGTAGTGACCTCCACACGCTGGCTGCCTTCGATCTCCGCACCCCCCATCTCGCCCTCGCCGCCGATCTGGAGCGATTCCAGGCGGCCAGTGCCCTGGCAGAACTGCTGGGGAAGGCCGTGCCGACAGAACCCAACCCCGCCCTCTATCCGCTGGTGACCGGCGCCGTGTCGCTGCTGGAGACGGTGCCGCGCGACGGGCTCGCCGAGACCGCCGTCTACCTGATGTGGCGCGTGGTCGGGGCCCTTGGAGTGGCACCGGCCGTGGCCGAGTGTGTCCGCGACGGTCGGCCCATCGGCACTGAAGGGGGCACCCTCTCGCTGGCCGAGGGCGGCATGCTCTGCCCGGAGTGCCCCGGGGAGGGGGTGCGGCTGGGATCCGCCGATTTCGCCGCTCTGCGGGCCTTCCTGGGGCCGGGAGACCTGCCCCATGACCTTGATGACCCCCACCTCGCCGCCCACCGTCGGCTGCTGCTGCGCTGGGTGCGGGCCCACCTGGTGGACGGTCCGCTGCCCGCCTTCGAGGGGTGGGTTCGGCCGTTTCACCTTGACAGCCAAGGCCGCTGATCGGCAACTTGGGGGGGGATCCGCACCAGCGGCCCCTGACTCGGAATGGAGGGTGGACCCGCGCTCCTGGATTGTTCGTTCATGTCGTGAGCAGTGAGAGGAGTACCCATGCACCGGATTGCTGGAGCGGTGCTGGGCGTCCTGTGTCTGATCGGCGGTGTCATGCCGCTTGCCGCGCAACGGGGAATCAGGTTGCCCCCGCTGCTGATCGAAGAACCGCGACCCCAGCCCACGCTGCCGGTCGCACTGGTGCCGTTCACCATCAGTGGGGAGGTCTGTCAGCAAGGGTATCAGCCGATCGTCACCTTCAAGCTCTACAGCGTCCTGGCGCGGGCGGAGGCCACTCTCCACCTCCGATCGGGCCGCGGTGAGCCGATCGACTCGCTCCGCCTCCGCTGCGGCGATCATGTTGCGGTGTGGGACGGAACCATCGATGGAGGGGCCAGGCTGGCCCGACCCGGGCTCTACTATCTCCGGATCACGACAGATCGCGGTCACTACCATGCCCGCCAGGTGATCATCCCCGTGCCCTGAGAGGAACCATCCTTTCAGGGCACGCGACTGTCCTGCCGGAACGGCAGTCGCGCGCTGGTCCGCCCCTTGCCATCTTCCATCGGGAACTCATAGGGGGAACCATGATCCGTCCGGAACGTCTGACCGTCAAAGCGGCTGAAGCCCTCCGGGGTGCCTTCGACCATGCCTCATCCCGCGGGAACCCGGTGGTCAACGACGCCCACCTGCTGTCAGCGCTGCTGAGCCAGGACGAAGGCATTGTGCAGCCCATCCTCGGCAAGGTCGGCGTGGTCGTTCCAAATCTGGCCAACCGGCTGGAAGCCGAGATCGCCACCTTCCCCAAGCAGGAAGGGGAGGGGACGCAGCCCACGGCCGATCGGTCGCTGACCCGCGTCTTCGATCGCGCCGACGCGCTGGCCCGCGAGATGGACGATGCCTACATCTCGACCGAGCACCTCCTGCTCGGCCTGGTCGAAGAGAAGGGCACTTCCGCTCGACGGTTGCTGGAGGATGCCGGCGTGACGCCCGCGCTGCTGCGGGAGGCGCTCACCGGCGTCCGCGGTTCGCATCGGGTGACCGACCAGACCCCCGAGGAGAAGTATCAATCCCTCGATCGATTCACCCGCAACCTGACCGACCAGGCACGCCAGGGCAAACTCGATCCCGTCATCGGGCGGGACGAAGAGGTGCGCCGGGTGATGCAGGTGCTGAGCCGCCGCACCAAGAACAATCCCGTGCTGATCGGCGAGCCCGGCG
>CAYQXR010000007.1:0-65818 GCA_964421625.1 uncultured Gemmatimonadaceae bacterium
TCCGCTCTCTTCGGAGAGCGGCTCCATTGAAGCGTGCCGACCAGTTCGCTCCGGCGGAATCGGACAGACATCTCCGCTCTCTTCGGAGAGCGGCTCCATTGAAGCTACACGTCGGCGCCCAGCGCGGGCGGGGCGACCAGATCTCCGCTCTCTTCGGAGAGCGGCTCCATTGAAGCTCCCCGGGCCTCATCCAGCAGCCTCCCCACGATCGCCATCTCCGCTCTCTTCGGAGAGCGGCTCCATTGAAGCCAGTTGGGCAATCAGGAACGACAGCCGCACGGTTAGGAATCTCCGCTCTCTTCGGAGAGCGGCTCCATTGAAGCGGCGGCACGCGCTGGGAGACCGTCTACGGCGACCCGGATCTCCGCTCTCTTCGGAGAGCGGCTCCATTGAAGCGCGGTGCTGTCCGGCTTACCACGGCCACCAGTGCCGATCTCCGCTCTCTTCGGAGAGCGGCTCCATTGAAGCTCCCCGGGCCTCATCCAGCAGCCTCCCCACGATCGCCATCTCCGCTCTCTTCGGAGAGCGGCTCCATTGAAGCCAGTTGGGCAATCAGGAACGACAGCCGCACGGTTAGGAATCTCCGCTCTCTTCGGAGAGCGGCTCCATTGAAGCGGCGGCACGCGCTGGGAGACCGTCTACGGCGACCCGGATCTCCGCTCTCTTCGGAGAGCGGCTCCATTGAAGCGCGGTGCTGTCCGGCTTACCACGGCCACCAGTGCCGATCTCCGCTCTCTTCGGAGAGCGGCTCCATTGAAGCTGCCAGCGATACTGCACCGCCCGGCCGACGAACTACGGGATCTCCGCTCTCTTCGGAGAGCGGCTCCATTGAAGCGACCTCGTGGGCCGGGCCATATCGTCCGGCACGTCGCATCTCCGCTCTCTTCGGAGAGCGGCTCCATTGAAGCCAGATCCGCACGATCCAGACGTTCGACGATGCGGTGTCATCTCCGCTCTCTTCGGAGAGCGGCTCCATTGAAGCCCCTCACCCCAGGGGATGCCCGCCCGACGGTGATCGATATCTCCGCTCTCTTCGGAGAGCGGCTCCATTGAAGCCGGATCATTAGACGGTATCATACGATAGACGACACTATCTCCGCTCTCTTCGGAGAGCGGCTCCATTGAAGCGTCGTGGTCATGCCGGTCGCGTCGCGGGTCGCCCCGAATCTCCGCTCTCTTCGGAGAGCGGCTCCATTGAAGCACGCCTCACTCGTTCATCCCCGCGAGGTGTTCCGTATCTCCGCTCTCTTCGGAGAGCGGCTCCATTGAAGCATTCAGCGCGGCCTCGCGCGGAGGTAGTGTATGGGCAATCTCCGCTCTCTTCGGAGAGCGGCTCCATTGAAGCAACAGCACGTCCATTGCCGTCTCCTCATCGTCGGGCAATCTCCGCTCTCCTCGGAGAGCGGCTCCATTGAAGCGAAAATTTGATGACCACCGGATCAGTGATCATCAGTCCTCCCTCGGCTCCCTCGGGTGGCAGGTCCAGGCCGGGCGTGGGTCCCACCGGACCTTCTGGCACGAGAGGTCCCCGTATTTGCTCTCTGTCGTGGACAGTGGCCCAGGCCACCTCAAACCCGGTTACGTTACCACAGCCGCACGGGCCGCTCTGGACCTGGCGGAAAGGAAAGCCGATGTCCGAGATCGATGGCATGGTGGACGCACTGTGGACCTTCATCGGGCCGCGGGAGGATCCGGAAGCGCCAGGGGACTACCTGCTGGAAATTGCGGAACTGCCCGGGTTCGTGGTGATCGCGGACTCCAGTGAGCAGGTCGTCCGCGAGTTGCCCGACGCACTCCGGGTCCACTTCGCGGCCTATCAGGCAGCCGGTCGCTCGGTGCCGGTGCCGACCTCCTCGCGGGCTGGCTGATCGATCCGCTCCCGCGAGGCACGCTCAGCTCCCTGCAGGCAAACCCGTAGCAGTCCCCCCCCAGACGAAACCGCACACCCCACCCACCCAATCCTGCGTTTTCCTGCACCACGCCGCGCTCAGGGTTGATCATCCGACCACCAACAGGTGATACTCTCTCACCATGACGACCATGCCCACCGACAGCCGCCTGACGATCGCGGCGCTCACCCAGGAACTGGCCCAGGCCAGGGCCGAGACAGATCCCAGCACCCCCCCCACCCCCCCCGCTTGCCCCCACCACGCCCCGCGGCTAGCTTTGTAAGGAGCTCGGTAATTTCTGCTGCATGAAAGATAGCTAACTCGTTGTACTTCAACTGATTATGACTGTAAATTTTGTGGTATTTGGATCTGCTTGAGAGAAGGTCGCCCATGCCACAGCCACACCCCTGGTCAGCCACCCACCCCTTCCTCGACTTCACCCTCCGGGTGGAGCAGATCCCCCAGCACGTCAGCGTGATGCTCGGCGAATGCTCCTCCAAGATCGAGCATGTGATGGGAACCCCACTGCGGCAGGATATCGCGGATCGCCTGAGTCAGGTCTTCCTCGCCAAGGGCGTCCATGGCACCACCGCCATCGAGGGCAACTCCCTCACCGAGGAGCAGGTGCGCCACCGCCTGGCGGGCGGCCGGCCACTGCCACCAACCCAGGAGTATCTCGGCCAGGAAGTGGACAACATCGTCACCGGCTACAACCATCTGGTCGCGCAACTCAATGCCGGCGTCCCGCATCGGCTCACACCGGACGATCTCAGCACCCTCAACCGGATCGTGCTCGAGGGCCTGGAGATTGAGGAGGGGGTCACTCCTGGCGAGTTCCGGCAGGGCTTCGTCGTCGTTGGTGACTACCGGTCGCCGTCCGCCGAACATGTCCGGGACCTGCTCGAACGGGGCTGTGATTGGCTGAACAGCGGGACGTGGGAGCAGGTGTACGGCGGCCAGTTTGTGCTGCCGATCTTGCGGGCCATCATGTCACACCTCTACATCGCATGGGTACATCCCTTCGGAGACGGTAACGGTCGCACGGCCCGTCTGGTCGAGTTCGATCTGCTGATCCGCGCCGGCGTACCCATCGCCTCGGCGCATCTGCTCAGCGACTACTACAACCGGACCCGGATGCGCTACTACCGCGCACTCTCCGACGCGCGTCAGTCGCCCATCGCTTTCATCAGCTACGCGGTCGAAGGATTGCGGGAGATGCTGCGGGAACAGATTGCGATGATCCGGGAGTTCCAATACGAGGTGACCTGGGCCAACTACGTCTACACGTCGTTCCGACCGGGGGAGGACTCGCGGGCAGCCAGGCGACAGCGTGCGGTCCTCCTCGCCCTGGGCGAACAGGCGGAACCCGTACCAATCTCGGCAATCGCGACGCTGACCCCGACGCTCGCGATCATGTATGGTCAGGTCCAGCCGCGGACATTGACCCTCGATCTCGGCGCACTGCATGACGCCGGCCTGATCACGGTCGAGCAGGGCGCCGTCAGAGCCAACCTCAAACTGATCCGCGCCTTCCTCCCGGCCACGGGAGTGTCGATTGCATAGGGAGTTCGCACCACGGCGTACAGCCACTGTGCTGACACAACACCTCCGCGCCGGTGTCATGTGGATCATTGGGATCGTTGGCCTCCTGGTGCTGATCGTGGTGGTCGGTCTCCTGGTGGCCTGGATGGGCCGGTGGTTCTTCGTCCTGCCGCTCATGGTCGTTGCGTTGCTGCCATTCGAGCGCCGATACCGCCGCCGGCAGAGACAGCAGACAGTCCGTCGAACCATCCAGTTGCTGCACCAGGAACACGGTCACGACAAGGACATCCTCGTGGTGTACAGCGATTCGGTGCGGTGGCAGCCGCACATCGAAGGAACCTGGGTGCCCCGCTGGGGCCACCGCATGGTGCTGTTCAACCGGTCCAAACCGTGGCACCGGGGTCAGATCGAGTTCCAACTGTGGCAGGCTGCTCTCCGGGGTCGGGAGCACACGCCCATGGCGATTCTACTGAACGGACCGCGCGCCGGCGAGGGCATCGAGCTGTACAGTGCCTTCCGCGATGCCCGCCGCGGCAAACCCGAGCGCCTCGCGGCCGCCGAGCAGGCCATCGAGGTGGCGCTGAAAGACATGCAGGGTGGCGTCACCAGCGCCCCCACCCCCACCTGACTACTGTTCCTATCCATGTCCCGCAACCTCGACACGGTCACCCGCTATCTGGACGGCTTCCGGCGGAACGATCACGCCCAGATCCTGTCCTGCCTGACCGACGACATTCGCTGGACCGTCTTCGGTGCCTTCCAGTTGAGCGGGAAAGAGGCCTATGACCGGGCCATCGACGGCGCGCCCGAGTTCATCGATCCGCCGATCCTCGACGTCGTCCGCATGGTCGAGCAGGGCGATACGGTCATGGCCGAGCTGCTCGGCACGGTCCGGCGGGCCGCCGGCGGCGAGATGCGTCTGTCGATGGCCGAAGTGTTCGTGATGCGCGACGGCTTGATCGCCGAGCGGCGGGCCTGGGTGATTCCGCTGCTGGAAAACGACTACTGCTAGGGAGCCTCCCCCATGAAGAGAGTTGGCATCATCGGCGCCGCCTGGATCGGGCGGCGCTTGCCGATGTCTGACAGATGTAGTACATTGGGGCCATGTCAGGCTACCCCAAGGTCACCAAGCGCGAGCTGAACCAGCAGACAGCCAAGGTCCTGAACCAGGTTCGGGAGCGGGGTGCCATTCTCATCACCGAGCATGGCGTGCCCCGCTGGCGGATCGAGGCCATTGAGTCCATCGAAGATCCTCTGGAACGTCTGCGGGCTGCGGGCCAGATCAGAGAGGCGAGTCCCAACCCGCCACCCTGGCCGGAGCCTGAGCCCGGGCCCGCTCGCTATTCCTCCGAACGGGTCGATGAACTCTATCGCTGGCAGCGCGGCGATCGTTGATGCGGTGGTACATCGACACGTCAGTCGCCGCGTGGGCCATCCTCCCCGCGGAGGATCGCCGAGCGGCACACTGGTTCAGGGAGCGGCTGGCTGATGGGGACCAGATGGTTGCGTCAACCTTGCTCGAACTCGAGGCAATCCGATTGCTTCGGAGGGAACGACTCGACCTCGACCTCGCGGTCCCGTTCCTCGCCTGTATCTCCCTGGTCTCGATCAACGATGGCATCCTCCGGGCTGCGGCCGCCATTGAACCCCACGTTCGTTCGCTCGACGCCATTCACCTCGCGACCTGCGCCCTCTTCAGTCCGGCGATCACCCTGGTCAGCCACGATGTCGGCATGCTGACGGCTGCCGCGGCCATGTCCATCGATACCTTCGACCCTCTGGCTGAGCCATACAGATCATGACCAAACAGAACCACACCGCACTGCTCGCGACACTGGAGCAGCGTTTCGCAGCGAACGGTCCGCGTCATCCCGGCATGGCCTGGGCCGATGTCCGCACCCGGCTGGAAGCAAATCCGAAGGCGCTCGGTGTGCTGCAGCGCATGGAGGAGACGGGGGGTGAGCCCGATGTGATCGACCGCGATCCCACCACCGGCCGCGTCACCTTCTGCGACTGCGCGCCGGAAAGCCCCAGTGGCCGCCGCAGCCTCTGCTTTGACCGGGCGGCGCTCGATGCCCGCAAGGAAAACAAGCCCAAGGGCAGCGCGGTGGAGCGGGCCGCAGAGATCGGGATCACGCTGCTGACCGAGGACGAGTATCGCCGTCTCCAGCAGCTCGGCGCGTTCGACACCAAGACTTCGAGTTGGGTGCAGACGCCGCCCGAGATCCGGGCCCGCGGCGGTGCCCTCTTCTGCGATCGCCGCTACGACACCGTCTTTCTCTACCACAACGGTGCCGAATCGTACTACGCGGCCCGCGGGTTCCGGGGGCGGGTCGAGGTGTGATTCACCTCACCTCCCGCTAATCGTCGCCGTCCAGCACGCCCTCTTCCAGGGCCAGTTTGGTCAGGCCCGCGACGGTGCGGATGCCCAGCTTGTCCATCAGCGATTCGCGATGGGTTTCCACCGTCCGGTGTGAAATCCCCAGCCGGGCGGCCATCTGCTTGTTGGTCTCGCCCGCCGAGATGCCCGCCAGCACGTCGCGCTCGCGCGGGGTCAGCACATCGAGCGGCGACGAAGGCGTCGCCTCGCCGCGCACGGCATCGCTGAGTCGCGCCGCCACATTCGGGGGGAAGAAACTTTCGCCGCGATGAATGGCGCGGACGGCGCGCCGCAGTTCGGCCGGTGAGGAGTCCTTGAGCAGGTAGCCGCGGGCGCCGGACTTGACGCCTTCCAGCACGTACTCCGGCTGATCATACATCGAGAGCATCAGGATGCGGGTGGCGGTGCCACGCCGTCGCAGTTCCGCCGCCACCTGCAATCCAGTGCGTCCCGGCATGGCGACATCCATGACCAGCACATCGGGACGGGTCTTCTCCACCAGGGCCAACGCTTCGTCACCGGTACTTCCCTCCGCCACAACGCTGATCCCCGCCTCGCCCTCGAGCACTCGGCGGATGCCCTCGCGCACCACGGCATGGTCATCGACGACGGCAACCCGGATGGTGCCACTCATGTGTCCTCCTCGATCATCAGGTGAGACCCGGCCACCGGCCCCGCAGGGCCCGGCGGATCCCGGGGGATCGGTACATCAACAACAACGGTCACCCCGCCGGGCGAGGCCGTGGTCAGGGCCACCCGCCCGCCCAGCGCCGCGATCCGCTCGCGCATCCCGGCCAAGCCCAGATGGCCGGTGGCGGCGGCTTCGTCGGGTCGCGAGGGCGACATCCCCCGGCCATTGTCGCGGATGGTGAGCTGGAGCCGCTCCCCGACCTGCGCCAGGGCAATCTCGACCCGGGTCGCCTCCGCGTGACGGATCACGTTGGCCAGGGCCTCCTGGGCGGCGCGGAAGAGCGCCAGCTCGAGTTCGGCCGGCAGCCGCGGCGTGGTGTCGGGCAGATCGGCCTGCACGGTGAGATGGCCCCGTTCGCGGACATCGCTGGCCAGCGAATGAATGGCGGGACTCAGGCCGAGGTCGTCGAGCAGTGCCGGACGGAGATCGTTCATGACACGCCGGATGCCGCGGATGCCGCCATCGACCAGGGCCAGCACATGATCGAGCCGCTCCTGCGTGGCGGGTGGTGCCCCCTCGCGCAGCATGCCGACTTCGAGCTTGACCGCAGAGAGTGTCTGCGCCGTCTCGTCGTGCAGGTCGTGGGAGAGCCGCCGCCGTTCCGCCTCGTGCTGCCGCACCATCAGACCTGAGAGCCGTCCCAGTTCGGCGGTGCGCAGTTCGAGTCGGGAGGCGAAGTCGGCCAGGGCCATCAGGCCGAACCCGATGCCCACTGCCAGCTCGAAGGTGATGTCGAGATAGTAGCTCCAGGTGCGTCCCGTCCCCTGCGGGCGCAGGATCAGGTAGTCGAGCTGGTGGATGCCCCAGAGGAAGAGCGCGATGGCCACGAACCGTGCGCCGCCCGACCGGGTGCGTCCTGCGCGCTGCCAGAAGACCCAGCCGGCCCAGATGGTGGCGCCCGACAGGAACAGCACCGTGGGCACGGCCATCATCATGAACTCGTCCAGGTAGCGCGAGGTCAGCCCGCCCCACACCGGCGGGAAGAGCGCCAGCAGCAAGAACCAGGGGTGGCGGTGCGTGTGACCGGAAAAGCGCAGGGCGGACCAGAGGATGGCCAGGGCCGCCCAGCCGGTCGCCACCAGGAACCAGAAGAACCAGACGGTGTCCCAGGTGATGAGGAAGGTGCTCATCGCGCCGAGCCGGAGAGCGTAGAGCGCCCAGGCTGCGGCCCACCAGAGCAGCCAGTCCTCGCGGAGGCGGCGGTGAAGCACCAGCGCGAACACCGCCAGGCCAGTGGTGATGCCGGCCTGGAAGAGCGCGTTGGAGAGTTCGGCGGCTGCGCCGGGGGGGAGGGCATCCTGCATCGGGTGAAACGTGCCGGGACAGGCCCGGAGGCGGTAGGGTAGTCCTCCGGAGGGCCCGGTTCCCATCAGACGGTCCCCGGTGGCATCTTTCCGGGGATTCCCTGTCAGGAGACCCCCATGCGCCCGCTGCTGCCCATTGCCCTGCTCTCGCTTGCCATGCCCCTCGCCGGGCAGGTTCGGCCGGTATCGCTCACCGATCCTGCCATCCGCTACCGTGAGGCGGTGGCCCGCTGGGAGGCGGGCGACTACCCGGCGGCGCTGGGTCATCTGAATGAGTTGCTGACCGCTACCACCTCCGGGGCCTGGCTCGACAGCGTGGCCCTGCTGACCGGCGAGCGGTTCCGTACCCGCGAACTGACCAGCGACGGTACCCGCCCGGCCTTCTCGCCCGACGGCCGTCTGGCCACCTGGCAGAGCCGGGCGCAGCAGGATGGGCCGCCGGTCTCGACCACGGTGGTCCGGGTGGCCGATGGCGCCCCGGTCCGCACCTTTGCCGGCTTTCAGGGCGCCGCCATTGCCCCGGGCGGGGCGCTGATTGCGCTGCTGCCCACCGCCGCGGGCGGCCCGCCGGTGGCTGTGCGCGACATCGTCAGCGGGACCGCCGTCCCGGTCGAGGGCCTCACGGGATGGACGGTGACCTCAGCGGTGTTCGGGCACACCGATACCGACCTGTATCTGGTGGCCCACCAGGCTGGCCGGGTCGAGGGCAATGCCATTCTCCACGTGCAGCGCGAGGGCGCGGGCTACCGGCTGCGCGGTCCGCTCAACACCGGTCCGGGCTATCGCGGCATCGTGGTGCCGGTGCCCGCCAGTCGGCATCTGATCTTCACGGTAACCCGCGGCGTGCCGGCCCAACTGGTCGGCGGTGTGGTCGGTCTGCGGACCGCCACCTCCTTCGGGGTGGTCGATGTGGTCAGCGGCGCCTCACGCATCATCGAGGGGCGGGCGCCTTCGTTTTCGGCGGATGGCTCAACCCTGGTTTATCTGACCGGGACGGCCAGCGCCGGGCAGGTCGTGGTGGAGCCCGTGGCGGGCGGTACACCCGTGGTGGTGAAGCAGGCGAACGTGCCTCTGGCCACACCGGCGCTGTCACCGGATGGGTCGCAGATCGTCTTCGGCATGACGCCCACCCACGACAGCGAGCTGTACCTGATCGGCCGGGACGGCACCGGTGAACGCCGCCTGACCCGCGAAATCCAGCATGACCTCTTCCCGGTCTTCCTCGATCGGCAGCGGATTCTGGCCATCACCGGCGAGGGGCGCCACCGCCGCTCCTGGCTCTACGATGTCACCACGCTGCAGCGTGAGCGGCTCTTCCACAACAACACCATCCGGACCATCGCGCCCGAATACGACTGGATTGCCTCGCCCGATGGGCGGCATGTGCTGATTCAGTCGGAGCGGGACGGCAACACCGTGACGCTGGATCGCGGCATCTACCTGATGGATCTCACCGACCGGCTGACGGTGCCGGAGATCCGCACCCGGGTGGCCACCATGCTGCACGGGGAGACGGCGCTCCGTCAGCGGGGCGAGGCATCCTTCGCACCGATTGCGGCCGCCGTACGCGCCGTGACGGATCAGGTGGATGTCTCGCGCATCTACCGCTACGAGAAGTCGCTGTTCGACCTCGACTCGAAGCACATCTCGCGCCCCGGCAACGCCCGGGCGATCGACTACCTGATGGCGGAGTACGGCCGATTCGGCTACACGCCTGAGCGGCAGAGCTTCTCGCCCCCGGGTGCGCTGGGTGGCAGCAGCGCCAACGTGCTGGCCATTCTGCCGGGCACCGAGCATCCCGAGCTGGTGTATGTGGTCTCGTCGCATTTCGATTCCCGCGCCGAGGGGCCCGGTGCCGACGACAACAGCTCCGGCACCGCCGCCCTGCTGGAGGCCGCGCGTGTGATGGCGCAGCATCCGCAGCCCGCTACCATCATCTTCGCGTCCTTCACCGGGGAGGAATCCGGTCTGCTGGGCAGCCGGGAGTTCGTCCGGCAGGCGCAGGCCAAGGGCATGCGGATCGTCGGGGCGCTCAACAACGACATGATCGGCTGGGCCAACGACGCTCGGCTGGACAACACTGTGCGCTACTCCAACCCGGGGATCCGCGACATCCAGCACGCCGCCGCGATGCAGTTCTCCCGGCTGATCACCTACGACGCGCTCTACTACAAGAGTACCGACGCCCATGCCTACTACGAGGCCTACGGCGACATCGTGGGCGGGATCGGGTCCTACCCCGTGCTGGGCAATCCGCACTACCACCAGCCGCACGATGTGCTGGAGGTCATCAACCATCAGCTCGTCGCGGAGGTCAGCAAGACCACGGTGGCGACTCTGATGCTGCTGGCGTCGAGCCCGTCGCGCCTGAGCGGGCTGGAGGTGGTCGGGCAGGGGAACCAGCGGCGCCTGCAGTGGACCGCCTCCCCCGAGCGGGGGATCACCGAGTACCGGGTGGTGGCCTTCGGCGCCGACGGCAGCGAGCGGATGCTGGGGGTCACGGGCAACCCGAGCTTCACCCTGCCAGCCCTGCCCGCCGGCACGACGGTAGGGGTCAAGGCCTGGAACAGTCGGGGTCTCGGCGGGTGGGACTGGGCCCGGCTCACCCTGCCCTGATCGGTGGGGTGTGGCCGCCGGGGGTCGGCCCCGG
The DNA here is from genome assembly GCA_964421625.1 of uncultured Gemmatimonadaceae bacterium. GTDB lineage: Bacteria > Gemmatimonadota > Gemmatimonadetes > Gemmatimonadales > GWC2-71-9 > Palsa-1233. Next base: position 10,457 of record CAYQXR010000007.1, read on the forward strand.
TATACTTCGGACTGGCTTGTTTCCGGGAGACCTTGGTGTACTACGTTGGAATGGTTCTCGCCGCCCTCGGGGCGGGTATGCTGATCAGCGCGTTGACCTACGTCACGCTGATGCTGACCTGTGTCATCATGTCGATGATCGCCTTCACCGCCGCGCCGGTGCTGGACAAGGTCTTCAAGGAGTAGCTTCGGGCTTCGGGTCGGGATCGGCCGGCGCGGGTGTCGCCGCCTGGCGGCGGGCCCCCTCGGCGTTGACCCGCACCCCGGCCAGCAGTTCCCGCAGCGCACGGACCCGGGTCTGCGTGCTGCCGTTGCGGCGCAGGATGGTCCCCATATAGCCGAAACCATCCGCCATCATGGGCAGGCCGACGCTGACGGCCTGCCCCTTCAGTTGATCGGTCAGTCTGGCGGCACCGCGACACTGCGCATCGTCCGCCTGATTGATGCCCAGCAGTTCGATCACCTTGGTCAGGGCATCCAATTGCCGGGGGAGCTGGTCGAGCCACCCAAGCTGGGCCTGCTGCTGCGGAGAAAGTTTCATGGCCATGCGGTACCCATCCTTTCGTGCGCCGGGGCGCGGCCCCACTCCGCCGCACACGCGCCCCCAAGATACCCCGACATGAGCTTGTCCCGGTCGCATGGCCTGATGGGTTGCCTTGCAGCGCTGCTGCTGGCCGCCGGAGCGCCGCCGCTGGCCGCTCAGCAGGCACCGCCGACCGGACGCTGGGAACTGCTGCTCGAAGGGCCGGTGCGCTCCGGCCAGCGCGGCGAACTCCGTTTCGAGCAGAGTCGGGTGCAGCTCCTGCTGGAGACGCATGACACGACCTTCCTGACAGCGGGACCGCTGCGCCTGACCGGGGATTCGATCCGCTTCGAGGTGCCCGAGGTGGGCTTCGAGTTCGTCGGGCGACGGGCCAGCGATACCACCATCGCCGGTGAGGTCCGCATGGCGGGCGAGGCCATCCTCGCCTGGCGGAGCTGGCGGATCCATCCGAGCGTCGAACGCTGGCCGATCCGCCCCCGGGTCACGGTGGCACAACTGCATCTTGGCCGGGTCGGTACCATGGTCGAGTTCCCCGGGGCCTGGGTGGCGGCCATGCGGCCACTGCCGACGCTGGACGCCGAATGGCGTGAGCGCGTGCTGGCGGCAGGCCTGCCGGCCCCGGTGCCCGGTGCGCTGCCGGCTGCGGCGGACATGGCGCTGGGGCTGGATCGCCCGACCCGGGCCGCAGGCCAACAACTCTGGCAGGAACTGGCCCGGACCCATGCCGGGGACACCGCCTTCCGGCGCCTGTTCGTCAGTGGCACACAGCTCCACTTCGACATCCACGATTACGCCCTGGCACACGCCGCCCGCCGGTTTCCCGATCTGACCACGGCCATGCTGGCCCGCGCGCTGCGGTTGATGGGGACGCCGGTCGACCCGGGCGCAGATTCGCTGGTGGTGCTCGGAGCCGCGTGGGCGCTCTGGAATCGGCAGGGATCTGAGGAACTGGATGTGATGCGGGCGCTGGCTCTGGCGCGCGGAATTGACCCGGTGGGTATCGCCGCTCTGCAGATTCTGCTGGAGGGATACGATCGCGCCTCACGGTGGTGGCTGGATGCGGTGCGCTGGTTGATGCGCACACCCTGGCTCGACGCGCCGGGGGGTGCCGCGTCGCCGGCCCAGCTCGTGGCCCGTTTCTGGGGCCGTGACACCCTGCCACTCCCGCCGCTGGTTGCCGCGCGCTTCGGTGGCTTCGAGGCCTACGCCCATCCCGGGGTGGGACCCATCGCGGCGCAGCTTGTGACAGCAGCCAGCGTCCCCGGCGCCGATTGGCTGAGCCGACACGGCCCCGGCCCCGCACTGGACGCCTGGCGCCAGATCCTGGGGCAGACGGATTCCCTCATCCTGATGGCCGGGTCCACCGAGGTTCGGCTCACTTCGCCCGCCGGGTGGAGTCGGGTGCACTCGGCGCAACTGCTGCGGATGACCGACATGGTGCGGATCGACCCGGGGATTGCGCCGCTGTTCGCCGTCACCACCATCGTGCACGAGTGGCAGCACCTGCTCTTTGCGGCGGAGCGCCACCGCCTGCTCGGTGTGCGCATGGGACCGCTGGGCGTGCGCCTCTACGACGAAGACCCGTGGCTCAACGAGGGTGCGGCCGAGTGGGCCACGGATGCGATCCTGCGCGGGGCCGGGTTGCGCGGAGGCCTGCTGCGCCTGGTCGATGCGGCCAAACGCCGGGCGGCCGAGCAACTGGCGGATGATAGTCCCCATGCGATTGGTTATCGTTTGGTGCGGGCGGCGGCGCAGCGGATTCCGCCGGCCCGCCTGCGGGAACAGCTCGCCCGGGGGATGCACGACCCGGCGCAGGTCGCGCGGGCCATTGGGTTGGCCGGTCGATCGAGTACCGCAGGGCTTCGGCTGCAGCGCCCCTTGAACGCGTCGGTGGTGCCGGAGTTCACCTTCATGTGGGAAACAGGATTCGCCGATGATCTGCGGCGGACCCTGCGGCTCCCTCCCTTCCCTTCGGAGAACTGATGTCACGCCTCGTTCGCGGTGCCCTGCTTCCCCTCCTCCTGCTGGGAGTCGTCCGATCCGGCGTTGCGCAGCAGACCGTAGCCGAGAAGACGGCCTGGCAGAAGACCAGCACCTACCTGGATGTGCGGGCCTTTCTCGATACCGTCGTCCGTCGTGCCCCGACGGTGCTGCGCCAGGGCATCCTGGGCACCACCACCGATGGCCGGGACATTCCCTACGTGGTGGCGGCCCGCCCGATGGTGGCGACGCCGGCGGAGGCCAAGCGGAGCGGCAAGCCGCTGCTCTACATCCAGGCCAACATCCATGCCGGCGAGGTGGAGGGCAAGGAGGCCATGCAGATCATGCTGCGCGACCTCGGCACCGGCGCGCTGCAGCCGCTGCTGGACAGCGTGATCCTGCTGATCGTCCCGATCTACAATGCCGACGGCAACGAGTCCTGGGGGCTGAACCGGCCGGGGCAGAACGGTCCCGATACCACCGGGACGCGGTCCAACACCATCGGCCTCAATCTGAACCGCGACTACATCAAGGCGATCTCACCGGAGACGCAGGCCTCGCTGGCGTTCATTGGCGCGTGGGATCCCGATCTGTTCATGGACCTGCACACCTCGAACGGCAGCTATCACGGGTACGGCCTGACCTATGCGCAGGGGCTCAACCCCAATCCGGCGCCGGCCAATCTCTGGGTGCAGGATGTCGTGCTGCCGGCGGTGCGGCAGTCGCTGCGGGCGCGCAAGGTGCTGGAGACCTTCCCCTACGGGAACTTCCGGGCGCAGGCGCGACCCCAGGATGGCTGGACCACGTACGAGTCGACGCCCCGCTTCGGGACCAACCTGATGGGGATGACCCGGCTGTCGATTCTGACCGAGGCGTACAGCAACGATCCCTTCGCGGTGCGCGTCAAGTCGACCTACGACTATGTCCTTGAGGTGATCCGCTACTTCGCCGCTCGGCCCGCCGAGGTGCGTCAGATGATCGACCGGACCATCGCCTTCCGCCCCGATTCCGTCGTGGTGCGGAGCACCTTCGCGCCAGCGCGGATGGATACCGTCGTCGCCGAGTCGATCGGTGTTGGGGAACTGGTGAACGGCCGGTTCCAGCGCAACACGCGGACCGGGGTGTACAAGTCGGTGCTGTCGCCGATCATCGACCGCTTCGTGGGGACCCGTTCCGAAGCCATGCCCGCCGCCTACGTGCTGCCGGCCGCGATGGCCGATTCAGTGGTGCCCTGGATGCAGCGTCACGGCATCGAGGTGGAGCGGGTCGGGGCAGCATGGCAGGGGCCGGTGGCGCGATTCCGTCTCGATACCGTGATGTCGCTCAACACCTTCGAGCGGCGCCGGATGGGCCGGGTCGAAGGTGCCTGGCAGGTGCCCCAGGCGGACACCGTCGGTGCCGGGGCCTTCTTCATCCGCACCGACCAGCGGTTCGGCCTGCTGGCGGCCTTTCTGCTGGAACCCACGTCGGAAGACGGGTTCGGGGCCTGGTCGTTCTATGACCGCTGGCTCACCCAGGGGCAGCCACATCCGGTCCGACGCCTGATGCAGCTCCCCGCCGGAATGACGCGCACCCCGGTCCGATGACCCGTACGACACCGCTGGCTCCCGGCGACTCCCTGCCGTCGTTCGCGCTGGCCGCGCACGATGGTCAGCAGATCACCCGGGAGTCGCTGCTCGGGCGCCCGCTGGTGCTCTGGTTCTATCCGCGCAACGCCACGCCGGGCTGCACCCTGGAGGCGCTCGAGTTCCGATCGCACTGGTCGGACTTCGAGGCCATGGGAGTGGCGGTGGTCGGCGTGTCGCCGGATCGGCAGATCTCTCACGCGCGCTGCGTCGCTACGCTGCGACTCCCGTACCTGCTGCTGGCCGATCCGGAGCATGTGCTGGCCGATGCCTGCGGCGTGATGGGGGACAAGGTGCTGTTCGGCCGACGCTACCGAGGCCTGATCCGCAGCACCTTTCTCTGCGATGCGGCGGGAGTGGTCCGTGAGGTATTCTCGCCGGTGCGGCCCCGCGGGCACGCGGCGACGGTGCTGGAGCGGGCCCGGGTCCTGGCAGGCCACCATGTCGACTGAGGGCGGGGTGAGCCGCACCCGGAAAGCGCTGCAACTGGCCTGGGACTGGATCCGGACCATTGCGTTGGCGCTGCTGGTCTGGGGGTTTCTGCGGACCTTTGTGATCGAGGCGTTCCGGATCTCGTCCGGCAGCATGCAGAACACCCTGTTGACCGGAGACTTCCTTTTCGTCAACAAGTTCCTCTACGGGGCCGAGGTCCCGCTGCTCCACACCTGGCTGCCGGCAGTGCGCGAACCAGCCCGCGGCGACATTCTCATCTTCGATTCGGTCGAAGACGCCGAGAAGAAGATCGTCAAGCGGTTGGTCGGTCTGCCGGGGGATACGCTGGCGATGCGGGGCGGGGCGCTGTTCCGCAACGGGGTGCCGCAGTTCGAGCCCTACCTGATGGCGCCGATTCCCGGCATGTCGGCCGATCCGATTCAGCGCGCACGGATGCGGCGCTGGCAATCCGGGTACCTGGTGGGTGGCCCGTCCCGGGACTACCGGCCCAACCTGCAGGACTGGGGGCCGATCGTGGTGCCGACGGACTCCCTGTTCGTGTTGGGGGACAACCGGGATGACTCCTACGACGGTCGGTATTGGGGTTTCCTGCCGCGCCGGAATCTGAGGGGCGCGCCGGTGGTCATCCACTTCAGCCTGAAGCCGGAACGCAGCGGGTCGCTGTGGTCTGACATCCGGTGGAACCGACTCTTTCACGTACCGCAATAACGCGGTGCTCTTGACGCCCCCTGGCGGGCGTGATACGTTGGCGCTTTCCCCGAGGACCGGATGACCGAACTCGCACCGCCCCAGATTTCGTCGCTCATGGAAGCCCTGCCCGGGATCGCTGCTGTTCTGCGATCTCCTGTGGCGGTGGCGATCACCTCGCTCGCACGTGCGGGTGTGGGGCTTGAGCCCTTCCAGCTTGTCCATGCGCAGGAGCTGACGCGCTTCGCCGTGCGCCGCAACCTGATCAACCAGGACGAAGCTGACACGCTGCTGACCGAACTGGAATCAGCCCTGGCCCATCAGGCGGTTCAGGCCGCCGAGAAGGCGGCTCGTGCTGCGGCCCGTCCGGCCCGCAAGGTGGCCGCAGCCAAGGCGCCACCGGCGGCCAAGGTCGTGCCGGCACCGAAGGCCCCGGCCAAGGCGGCGCCCGTCAAGGCAGCGCCTGCCAAGGCTGCACCGGTCAAGAAGGCGCCCGCCAAGGCTGCGCCGGTCAAGAAGGCACCTGCCAAGGCCGCGCCGGTCAAGAAGGCACCCGCCAAGGCCGCACCGGTCAAGAAGGCGCCTGCCAAGGCTGCGCCCGTCAAGAAGGCACCTGTCAAGAAGGCTGCGGCCAAGCCGGCCAAGAAGCGCTGAGCCGCTCCGGCTCAGAGCCGGAAGCCGCGAACCAACTGCGTCAACCGGTCGGCGGTCGCGACAAGCGTCGTGGCTGCCGACGCGATGTCGGCCGTGGTGCGGGACTGCTCCAGGGCCGCATCGGTCACCGCCTGCGCCGCCTGGGCATTGACCTCGGCGGAGCGGGCCACGTCTACACCGGTGGCGGCCAACTGATCCGCCAACTCGCGATGGGCGGCGGCCTCGCGGGCCACCGTACCGGCCGCAACGCTCACCTCCTCAATCGCCGCGACAATACGCGACAGCGCCTCGGTCACCCCCGCTGCGACTCCCTCCACGCCACTGACACGATCCGCGCCCGCCGCCACGGTGGTGGCGACCTGCTGTACCTGGCCATCGAGAATGGCCACGGTGCGGGCGATGCGGCGCGCGCCCTCAGCACTGGTCTCGGCGAGTTGGCGGATTTCTCCGGCGACATTGGCGAAGCCCTCACCCGCCTCCCCCGCACGGGCGGCCTCGATGGCGGCATTCAGTGCCAGCAGCTCAGTCTGCGTGGCCAACTGCCCGGTCAGCGTCACGAACTCGGCCACGTCGGCGGCCGCACGTGTCAGCGGCTCGACCGACCCGGTGGTCTGGGCCACGACTTCCCGCAATTCCAGCAGCGTGGAAGAGGCCACACCCAGGTGCTCCTGGTGGGCCGCCGCCGTGCGGCGAATGGCATCCGAGACCGTGACCACCTGCTGGCCAGCCGCAGTGCTGCGCGCGGCTGCGGCCCGCAGGTCGGCCAGGAGCAGATCGCTCTCGCGCATGCCGACGGCCTGCCGTTCGGCGCCGACAGATACCTCGCCGATGGCCTGGGAGACCTGGCCCGCCTGGCGATGCAGGGCTGAGGCCCGATCCGACAGTCGGGCCGCGTGGCCGGTCAGGGCCACAGAGACGTCCGCGACGCTGCCGACCACACTGCGCAGGCGCTCGCCCATGCGGTGGACCGCCTCGGCCAGAACCGCCAGTTCGCGCGGCATGGTCCCCAGGGCGACGGGGCGCAGATCGCCCTCACCAACCCGCTCGGTGACCTCCACCAGTTGGTGCAGCGGGCGCACCACCGCCGTGACCGTGGCCACGGCACTGCCGCAGCCGATCAGCAGCGCCAGGCCGAACAGCAGCCAGACGGCCCGGCGGCCGGCCGCACTCTGTTCTGCCAGTGTGTCGGCCCGGCTCGCGGCGGTGGCCTCCTGGATCGCCAGCAACGCTCGGATCTCCTCCAACAGGGCATCGGTCTGGAGGGTCGGCACGGTCCCGCCTTCGGCGAGCCAGCCCCGCAGGTCCCGGTCCAGTTGGGTCACCTGCTCGGACACCCGCTCAATGACCTGGCGCTCCGGTGCGGAGAGATCCAGCGCCTGGTAGGTGGTCAGGGTGGCCCGCATCCCGATGGCCGCCGAGTCGAGCGTCCCCACGGCGGCTTCGCGCGGCAGGACGCCTGCCTGGGACATGCGGATGGCTTCCCGCGTCAGGCCCTGGGCCAGTACCCCGCGTTCCCGCACGGTGGCCAGCTCGGCTTGGAAGGCCGATTCCAGCCGACGGACCGTGGCCACGCCCCAGCCGGTCATCAACAGGATCAGGCAGAGCAGCAGGGTCGTTCCGGTGATGACTCGGCGACGGAGCGATGGGCCGGTGCGGTCGGACATCAGCAGCTCCCTGAGCGGGGCGACGGTGGCAGCATGCAGGTCCTTTCGAGGTGAAACCAGCACAGTGCCGCCGTGATTCCGACGGCACCAACCGGGGAACGATGTCCGCAAGACGTTCCCCTTGGCAAGCCGGGCCCTTTTCCCCGGCCCATCCGCGCCTTATCATCCCGGGATGCCGACGCCCACGACCCTCGCCATTCAGACCTTCAGCCGCCGGGCCGAGGGGCAGGCGCATGCCATCCTCCAGGGCGGCGAAGCGCCCCGGATGGCGGCCTTTGACGACACGGTCGGCTGTCCCATGGAACAGGCGACGGCGGCGCTCGAGGCCACTCGGGTGGTCGGGGTGCTTCTGGATGACGATCTGCTGTTCGCCGGTCGGCTCACCAGCGACACCGCGGCCGCCGTGGTCGAACGGCGCACCGAACACGGACGGCGCTGGTGCTACTACGGCCCCCGGATGGAAACCTGGGCGGACGCGCCGCCTGAAGGGGAAGTGATCATCGACCAACCCGGGCTCTTCGGCCTCGCCTTCGTGGACCGGGCCCTGGCGCTGGCGCACTTTCTCCGCGCCACGGCCGGGACAGGGGCCCTGCTGGCCCAACTGGGTCGGCGACCGCCCGAAGTCCGGCATTTGCGGCGCTGGCTGCCGCCCATCCTGGACGAGCTGGATACGCCACGTCGGCTGATTGCCGGCTGGTTCGCCGCCTCCGCCGGGGGCGCCCTCTTCATCGGCGAAGACGACCTCGAGGGCGAGACCTCCTACCGCTACATCGAAGTGGGGATCAACTCATGAATCGCAACAACCTGGTCCGCCGTCTGGGCGGCCTGTGCTTCACCGTCGGACTCGCGGTGGCACCCCTCGCCGCCCAGGGCGCGCCGCCCACCCAGGAACAGGCTGCGGCGTTGCGCAGTGCGCTCGCGTCCAATCAGCGCAAGCTCACCCCGGTCGAAGAGTCCCTGCGCAACGATGCGATTCTGATCCGCGATTCTCTGGATGTCGCCAGCGCCAGTGCGGCACGCATTCTGAGCGGCGTGCGTGGCGGCATGCTCTCGGTGGCGCGCTCGGGCACCCGGGAACTGCGCACCACCTGTGCTGCCGCGGCCCGCACCGGCGTGGTCATCACACCGCGGGTGGAGGCGCTGAGCATTGTCGCCCGCGATCGAACCAAACAGGGCAGCGTCGACAAGACCCTGCGCAACTATCAGGACGGCGTCCGCGGTATCATCACCACGATGAACACCTGCGAGCAGACCGCCGCCGCGCTCCTGGCGCGCACCAATGTGACCAGCAGTGAGTACGAGGCCATGGCCAACAAGGTCGTCAATGATCTGGTCCGCTATGAACAGGTGACCCGGGCCACGCTGCTCCAGTTCGGGATTCCTCTGCTCCCTTTCCCGGTCAGCAAGTAAGGTTTGCCACCGATTGGATCACTGTTCCGGGCATGATTCCTGTGTGGAGATGTGAATCCACATCTCCACATGGCGTGGAAAGTGGTACGAAAATCGGCGAAATATCAGGGATTTCTCTCCACATTCTGAGTGGGAAAACCTGAGCTAACCCGAAGAAAATCAGGCACTTGCAGGTTCCGGTGCAGCCGCTAACTTGGTAGCTGTTGGTTGATGCGCCGTTTCGCGCGGCGTGTCCTCTCCGATCTGGCGCCTCGGAGTGCTGTGGGAGCGAATGGTCCGCGAGCCGTTCCGACTTCCAGCGCCCGTGCCGTCGCGACGCCCCCGAGCGTCCGCGCCGACACGCCGAAGCGGTCGATCAGCCAGTCTGGTCGGCCGCTTCGTCTTTTCCGGCCAGATCCTCGTTCTCGACGGTGCGTTCGTTTCGCCCGAAATCGGGCGTGAGACGCACCAGCCACCGGTTGTCGAGTTGCCAGACGCGGCGGTTCGACACCACTGCATCCGGCGTGAACAACTCCGTCGAGGCATAGGCCTCGCGGATGCTCGCCGTGCGGGCGCTCGCCTCGTCGGCGAACGAGAGGATCTGCGCTTCGAGGGTGAGTGGCAGGACTGGCGCGCCGAACTCGAGGCGGCCATGGTGCGACAGGATGAAGTGTTCCAGGATCAGCGCCTCGTCGGCGGTGCAGGGAGGTGTTGCTGCCGCCTCCCACCGGGCGCGGAACATCATGGCCCCCTCGGCGACATGGCCATTCAGTCGTCCGCGCACGGTGGTATCGAACACGCCGGTCTCCCAGGTGTAGCTGCGCACCTTGCCGATGTCGTGCAGCATGGCCCCGACGGTCAGCAGTTCGATGTCGGCCCGGCCGACCTTGGCCATCTGGCGCGCCAGCACCATCACCTCGACGGTGTGCTGCAGCAGGCCGCCGATCAGGGCGTGATGGCCCGTGCCGGGTGCGCCGGGGCACTCCTCGAAGCTGCGGCGGAATTCGTCGTCGGCGAAGAACAGGTCGACGGCGGCGCGGAGCCGAGGCGCGGTGAGTCGGCTGCGGGCCTCGTCGAGGAGCTGCCAGTACGGCTCCGGTTGCTCGATGCTCGGTGCCAGGTCACGCAGGGCGACGCTGCCTCGGGGGAGCGGCCGCAAGGCGATCACCTCGATCTGCCTGCTGTCGCGAAAGGCCGTGACGCGGCCGACCACCTGCACCAGCATGCCTTTCTCGATGCCCTCAAGCGGGGCGGTCCGGTCGGCCCAGAAGGGGGCGCTCTCGATCCGACCGGTGCGGTTGCCGAAGATGACAGTGGTGCGGGGGTGGTCGCCCCCCTTGCTGACGATGTCCTGGACCAGCAGCGGGTGGTGGATCTCGTCGCCGACAGTGAGGGTGGTGAGGTCAAGCAGCATGGGGACGGGTCCGGGGGAGGCGGGGTGGATCAGCCTCGGCCAATGCGGGCGGGCTGGTTGTCTGGGGGGAATGATCGTAGCATTCGCGGCATGCGTCCACTCCATATCCGTCTGATGGTCCAGGATCCTGCGAGCGAGGCAGTCCTCCCCCTGGTGGCTCTGCTGCAGCAGGGGGGGCATTTCGTGGCTTGGCGGGACGACCAGACCGCCCCGCCACCCTTTGCGCCGCACCCTGATCTGGTGGTCACCGAGGGTGCGCTGCTGCCGGCCGCCGAATCGCTGGCCGCGGCCGAGGCGCGGCATATCCGCGCCGTGCTCGCGTACACCGGAGGCAATCGGCGGCAAGCCGCGCTTCTGCTGGGTATCGCGCGTTCGACCCTGTTGGCCAAGCTCCGGCGCGCCGACGGCTGAGGCCCTAGGGGCCGAGGGTGATGCGGCCGAGTCGCGAGAGCACCACGGTACGGACGGCACTGCCCCGACGCAGGGTCAGGGTGCGGTTGGCCACCCCCATGGTGATCCCGGCCGGGGTAAAGACCAGCGGCGCGCCGGTGCCCTGGAGCAGCACGCCGTCGGGCAGGGGGCTGGTTGGCTGCCAGAGGGTGAGCGTGTCCCCACCCCAGCGCGCGGTGAGTCGCCCGGCGCCCGGCGTGAGGTCCAGCGTGGCGGGCACGCCCAGGCGGATGGCCGCCAGTCGGGCCTGGTCGAGTCCTTCCAGGACCAGTCGCTGGGCCTGCCGGACCTGATCGGCGTCGCGCCAGCGGTGCAGGGAGGGTGCCGCCGTGCCGGTCAGCAGCAGCAGCAGGACGATCATCAGCAGGAGTTCAGGCAGGGTATAGCCGTGGCGGGTTCTCATGGTGCCATGATGGCCCGGGGCGGGGTGTAACCACCGGTCTGATCGGACGCACCCCGGATCCCGACGACGCGGTACCGGCCCGGGCCTGACCCACGGTGGGTTCCGGTCGTGCCGCCACAGCGGCCGCCGCCGCCCCTCCCGGTCACCGCGTCTCCGGGTGTATCTTGCGTGGATCCCCCCCTTCTGAAGGCAGTGGACGTATGCGCATCTCTTTTCTCGCCTCGCCCCTCCTGGTCACTGCCGTCATGGCGGTCACCGCGATGCCCGAGGTGTTCCCTCGCACCACGCCGCCGACGCGCGCCGTGGCTGCCTCCAATGCAATGATCGGCTTTGGCCGTTCGGTCGCCATGGCCGGTGACGTCGCCTTTGTGGGCGAACCGAGCCGGGGCAGTGCCGGTGGTGGCCGGGGTGGCCGCGGTGCCGCCGCCGCACCAGACCCGGCAACCTCCGGCGTGGTGCACGTCTATCGCCGCACCGCCGGTGTCTGGCGTGAGACCGAACTCCTGACCGCGCCGACCCCGGCGGGCATGGACGGCTTCGGGTCCCAGGTCGCCACCGACGGCACCACCCTGCTGGTGGCCCGGTACAGCGCCGGAGATTCCAACTCCAGCGCCGTGTTCGTCTATCAGCGGGTGGCAGCCACCGGTCGGTGGAACCCGGCTGGGCAGTTGCCGGCGACGCCGGCACCCGGTGCCACCTTCGGCTCGGCGCTGGCCGTGTCCGGGCGGCTCGCCGTGGTCGGCGCCCCGGTCGGTGCACAGGGCGGCGCAGCCTACGTGTTCTACCGCGGCACGGATGGTTCGTGGACCCTCACCTCGACACTGAGCATCCCCAACGGCACGGCCACCGACCGCTTCGGGTCGGCCGTGGCGCTCGATGCCGGTCGGATCGCCGTCGGCGCTCCGGGTCGTGACCTGAAGGGCCGGGTCTACCTGTACTCGGTCAGCGCCACTGGCACCACCGAAGCCGCCGGCGATGTCATCTCCCGCGCCGTACCGGATAACGCCGGGCTCGGCTCGGCGCTCGCCCTCAAGGGCGACCGTCTGGTGGTCGGTGGTCCGACCGCCAACTTCGCCACCGTGGCCGCCACACCGGCGCGCGGTGGGGCCGGGGCTGGGGCGGTGGCGGCAGGCGCCGGTCGTGGTCTGTCGTTCGACTCGGTCTTCGCGGTGACCCGTGAGCGGATCCGTCAAGGCACCTTCTCGGCCGACTCCGCCGCGATGGTGGCGGCGCTGCGGATTTCCGCCATGACCGCGCAGCAGGGCGGGACCGGGCGCCAGGGCGGCACCGGACGCCAAGGCGGCGCCGGGGCGCAGTTCCAGGGTGCCGGTGCGGCCAATGTCTGCGCGGCCGGTGCGGCCGGAGGCCGCGGCGCCGCTGCGGTGCAGGTGGCCGGTGTGGTTGTGTCGTTCGCGCGGAACGCGGCTGGCACCTGGCAGGAGAAGGGTGTGCTGAGTTCCTTCGACGTGGGCCACGCCTGTTTCGGCTCCTCGATCGCCTTCACCGGCGACGAGATCTGGATCGGTGCCCCGATGTCGGGCACCACCGGCCGCATCTACCGGGCGCGGCAGGAGAAGGACGGGAGCTGGTCCACCATCAACCGTCTGATGATCGACGGCATCGACGCCAGCGCGCTGTTCGGCGCCTCGTTCGCCGTCGGGCCCACGGCGGCGGTGGTCGGCATGCCGGGTGACGGCTCCAACACCGGTGCCGTGACCTTCCTCAATCGGCCGACGGCCACTGCAGCGGCCTGGAATGTGGCCTCGACCATCGCCCCGCCGATGATCGACGCCATCGCCGCAGTCACCGGCAAGGAAACGCTCTGCGAGAACGGCAAGACCGGCGCCTTCTCGTGCAGCAACACCTCGCTGCTCTCGTACCTGCCGCTCTCCAAGATCGGCGCCAAGCCGGGCATCCGCCTCAGCGGCATGTGGGGCTGGACCGATCCCCTGACCGGCCGGGACTATGCCCTGATCGGCCGGACCGACGGCACCGCCTTCGTCGATGTGACCGATCCCGTCAACCCGAAGTACCTGGGCGACATGCTGCGCACCGAGGGCGCCACCATCACCTCCTGGCGCGAACTCAAGACCTACAAGAACTACGCCCTGGTGGTCTCGGACGGCTCAGGCTCGTCGCATGGCGTGCAGATCTTCGATCTCACCCGTCTGCGGGCCGTGAAGGGCGCGCCGCAGCGCTTCCAGCCCGATGCCCACTACCCGCTGGGCAGCATCCACAACATCGTGGTGAACGAAGAGTCGGGCTTTGCCTATGCCGTCGGGACCGCCTCTGGTGGCGTGACCTGCGGCGGCGGGCTCCACATGATCGACATCCGCAATCCGCTGAAGCCGACCTTCGCCGGCTGCATGGCGGATTCGCTCACCGGTCGGGCCTCCACGGGCTACACCCACGACGCCCAGTGCCTCAACTATCGCGGCCCGGACACCCGCTACACCGGTCGCGAAATCTGCATCTCGGCCAACGAGACCATGCTGTCGCTCCAGGATGTCACCGACAAGAAGAACCCCAAGGTGATCTCCCGCGTGGGCTACCCGGCGGTGGCCTATGCCCACCAGGGCTGGTTCACCACCGATCAGCGCTACTGGTACCTCAACGACGAACTCGACGAGACCGGCGGGCAGGGCCGCGCCGCCGAGGGCAGCCGGACCCTGATCTGGGACTTCCAGGATCTGGAACAGCCGGTGCTCGCCAAGGAGTTCATCGGCACCACCAAGGCCACCGATCACAACCTCTACGTCAAGGGGGATCGGATGTACCAGTCGAACTACATGGCCGGACTCCGGATCCTCGACGTCTCCGATCCGGTGAACATCCGTGAAGTGGGCTATCTCCAGACCACCACCGCCACGAACATCACGGCGAGCATGTCGGGGAGCTGGAGCAACTACCCGTTCTTCAAGAACGGCGCGATCGGCGTGGTCAGCATGGGCGAAGGGCTCTTCCTCGTGAAGGACCGCACCCGGATCACGCCGTAACACCGGGGTGGTGGAGGGACGGCGTCGCTGCTCCCTCCACCGCCGCACCGGAGGAACACCATGCGGTACTGGTTCCTGACCGGCCTTCTCCTGATGGGGGGGGTCGGTCTTTCTGCCCAGCAGCGGACCTGGGAGCCGCGCAATAGCGGCATCCCGGTGGTGGATTCGCTGGGACGGATCATCCCCGAGCCCTTCCTGGGCGGGTTCGATGTGCCGCGTCCGCAACTCGTGGATCTGGGCAGCGGGCGCCTGTCGATGTTTGTCCAGGAGCGCCGCAACGGCCTGATGCGGTTCGAGCAGAGCCCCTCGGGGGAGTGGCTGCGGATCGATGAACGCTTCCACGATCTGCCCATCGGCGATTGGTACCGTTTCGTCGATGTGGACGGCGACGGTCTCCCCGATCTGCTCGCCGAAATGCCCATGGCCCACATCCGCTACTGGCGCAACACCGGCACGCCCGGGTCACCACAGTTCACACCGGTGGGTGATACCATCCGCGACATCGTCGGCGAGCCCATCATCGCCGATCGTCAGAACATCCTCAATGCCGTCGACATCGACTGCAACGGGCATCTGGATCTCTTCATCGGGTCGGTGGCGGGCACCGTCGGGCGATGGGAGCATGCCACCACAGGACCTGCTGGTGACCCGCGCTTCCGCCTGGTGGACGATCGCTGGATGGGTATCGAGATTCTCGGGCCCGAAGCCACCGGAGAGGTCCTCGGTGATCGGCTGGTCGATCGCCCGTCGATGCACGGTGCCAACACCCTCTCGTTCGCGGACCTGTCGCGTCGCGGCGTGCTGGATCTGTTCTGGGGCGACTTCTTCGAGCCCGGTCTGCTGCTGATCCGCAATCAGGGCACCTGCGCCGAGCCGGACTTCCACACCAAGCCGGAACCGTGGCCGGTGGGCAACCACTTCCGCAGCAGCGGCTACAACGCCCCCGCCCCCGGCGACGTCGATCGCGACGGGCTGATGGATCTGGTCATCGGTGTGATCGGTGGGGCCTTCCAGCCGCGGATCACGGCCACCGAGAATCTCTGGCTGGTGCGACAGGATTCGCTGGGCCATTTCTCGGTGACGACCAAGCGGATGATCCCCACCATCGACGTCGGCAGCGAAGCGGCGCCGGCCCTGGTGGATCTCTTCGGCGACGGCCGGTACGATCTGGTGGTCGGCAACCGGATCTCCCCGCACGACAACGAGACCGCCAACCTCACCTGGTTCGAAAACATCGGGACGGCCACCGCGCCGTCCTTCCGGGAGCGCGGCCTGCTGCCGATCCGCGGGCACTTCAACTACTCACCCTCGGTGGGCGATCTCGACGGCGACGGCAAACCCGATCTGGTGCTGGGCACCTGGTCGGACCAGGTCCTCTGGTACCGCAACACCGGCACGCGCGAGTCCCCGTCGTGGGTGCTGGCTGACTCGGCGCTGATCACGCTCTCCCGCGGGACCAACGCCACGCCCACACTCGGCGATGTCGACGGCGACGGCCTGCTCGACCTGGTGGTCGGCCGGGCCCTGGGCATCGTCAGCTACTACCGCAACGTCGGCACCCGGACAGCACCGCGCTTCGACCTGGTCGAGGAGCGGCTGGCCGACATCAAGATGGGGCGGCGGAGCATGCCCACGCTGGTCGACATGAACGGCGATGGCCGTCCTGATCTGCTGGTGGGGAGTGAAGAGGGGGAGGTCCAGCTCTGGCTCAACCAGAGCGCTGCTGATGGGGTCCGCTTCGTCCGCGACACGACCTTTGCGCTGCGGTCGGAGCCCTATGCCGCCCCGGCCGCGGCACCGCTCTTCGGCGATGGAGTGATGCACCTGCTGGTGGGGACGGAAGCGGGCGGCCTGCGCTGGTACCGCCCCAGACCCTGAACGACCTGCCCCGGTGGCCGATGTCGGCTGCCGGGGCGCTCAAACCTCAGACGAAATCCACCACGATCCGGTCCGGGATGATCCCGGCATCGGCGGCGCGGTCCAGCAGCAACTGGACGGCTTCGCGCCCGCGCGGGCCGTAGTCCACCGTCCAGTCGTTCACGTACATCCCGACGAAGGTGTCGGTCCGCTCATCGGAGATGCCGCGGTTGTACTGCCGCGCGTGGGCCAGCGCCTCGGCGCGGTGTTCGAGCGCATGCACGATGCTGGCGCGGAGGTCGCGGGAGACCTG
This sequence comes from uncultured Gemmatimonadaceae bacterium, assembly GCA_964421625.1. Lineage (GTDB taxonomy): Bacteria > Gemmatimonadota > Gemmatimonadetes > Gemmatimonadales > GWC2-71-9 > Palsa-1233. Next base: position 26,885 of record CAYQXR010000007.1, read on the forward strand.
CTCAATCACCTGGGCCCCCAGGTCGCGCCGGACGATGTTGCCGCCCAGCGGCAGCGGCAGTCCGGTCTCGGACAGCCACCAGGCGCCCATGTCGGCCCAGAGGTGGAGGCCGTCGTCGGCATAGGTGAGCTGCCCCTCGTGGATCAGCAGGCCCAGGTCGGCCTCGCCGCTGTGCACTGCGGCTTCGATGGTGTCGAAGGGCATCACCACGGCTTCGAACGTCGGCTGCCACAGCCGCAGCGCGAGGCAGGCCGTCGTCAGGAGCCCGGGCACGGCGATGCGCCGACCGCGGGCCGCCTGCTGCGGATTGTCCGGGGCCGCGGTGGTACCGACCAGGCGCGGGCCGTAGCCATCGCCCATCGAGGAGCCGGAGCTCAGCAGGGCGTAGTCATTGGCCAGATAGGCGTAGGCGTGGATCGACACCGCCGAGATGTCGAGTTCGCCGCGGCGGGCACGCTGATTCAGAGATTCGATGTCGGACAGTTCGTGCTGATAGCGCAGGTCGCCGGTATCGATGGCCCCGGTGGCGAGCGCGTAGAACATGAAGGCGTCGTCGGAGTCGGGGCTGTGGGCCACGCGGAGGGTGGTTGGACTCACTGGTCGGCTCCCTGGCGGTAGTACTGATCGAGGGTTGGTCGGTGGTCGAGGTACTCGGTCTGCTGCTTGACGATCTCGGCCGGGTAGCGTTCGCGGAAGCGCGCGTGGGCGGCGCGAGCCGTCGCCGAATCGCCCTCGAACGTCGCCACCATGCCTTGCAGGTAGTAGCCGAAGAGGTTGCCGGGCGACTCGATGAGAATGGTGTCCGCCAGGGCCAGCACCTCCGGATACTGGGTCAGCATCAGGTAGAGCGTCGCCATGTGGTAGCGCGTGTCGATGTCCCGATCGGCGGGCGGGAGATTCTGGTAGGCCCCGAGGGCCATGGGCCAGAAGGTGAAGACGGTGGTGCTGTCCCGGCGCTGGGCGGCGTCCATCACGCGGTCATTCAGCCGGGCGAACTGTTCCTTGAGGCTCATGCCGGAGATGTCCGGTGCCGGCTGCCCGAGGATCGGGCTGGTGTTGCCGCTGTTGGCCATGTTGGCGACCGGGTCGGGTCGCCGGTCGCGCATGGCGTAGACCACCCCGGCAATGGCCACGACGCAGAGCAGGCCGGCGATCATCCAGGCGACCGGGCTCTCACGGCCGCTGGCAGGCGCCATGGGGCCCGCTCCGGCGCTGGTGCTCCGACCGCACTGGTGGCAGAAGGCGGCACCGGGCGCCAGGGTGGCGCGGCAGCCGGGGCAGGCGCCCGGGGTCAGGCCGGCCCCACAGGTGGCGCAGAAGTTCCCCTGGGCCGCTGCGCCGCAGCGGGGACAGGGGGTTGTGGCAGGACGACTCACCGACCCTCCGGGGGGTTCGGGAACGGGCATCGGGCCCGTCCGCATCGGCAATATAGCCCGTCCCCCGGTGGCCTCTGCTGGCGCTCGCGACGCAATGCGGCTACCCTTGGGGGTCGCTACCGAGGGGTGTCACGCATGTCATCCTCCGATACCATCGATCTGTCCAGCGCCGACCACATGGGTGACCTAGCCCGGGGCGGCACCAACTGGTCGGTGCATCTCGAGACCCGCCAGGACGGCCCGATCGCGGTCGGCCGGGTGCATTTTGTCGCCAGTGACGTCCGCCGCAGCTCCGCGTGGATCTTCCGCGAGTGGAGTGTGGCCGACGTGAAAACGCGCTTCTCCGAGTTCTCCCCCCTGGAACTCTGGCGGTTGCTCGAATCGCTGTCCTGAAGCCTGCCATGTCGCAGTTCCGATGCGCGCTGGCCCTGCTGCTGGCGAGTCTTCCCGGCGTGCTGAGCGCCCAGGGATCGGCCCCGTCGCGGATCGCCGGGATCGTGATCGAGCGCGCCTCCGTCTTCGATGCGGCCGAGGCCGACAGTTGGATCCCCCGGCTGATCAACCGGCTGCATGTCACCACCCGGCATGAGGCGGTGGCGCGTGAGCTGCTCTTCGCCGTGGGCGACGTGGTCGATACCGTCGCCCTCGCCGAGACCGAGCGGAACCTCCGACGGCTCGGCGTGTTCCGCTCCGTCAGCCTCGATACCATCGCCACCGACTCCGGCGTGGTGGTGCGGATCGTCACGGGGGATGGCTGGACCACCCGGGCCGACTTCCGGATCAACACCTCCGGCGAGGAGATCGACTACACCGTCGCGCTGATCGAGGACAACCTGCTCGGCACGGTGACGCGGGCGCAGCTCATGTTCCGACGCGACCCCGATCGGACCACCACCACGCTCCACTTCCGACAGCCGCGACTCATCGCTGGAACCATCGGCGCGTCGGCGGCGCTGCTCGACCGGTCGGACGGGCGGGTGGTGGTGGCCTCCATTGGCCAGCCCTTCTTTGCCACCACGTCGCGCCTGGCGGCGACCATCGATCTCGATTTGCGGCGCGAGCGGGTGCTGGGCTTCCACAGCGGTCACCAGGTGGCGCGTGACACCATGCAGCGCCGTTACGCGCTGGGGCGGGTGAATGTCGAGCGGGCGCTGATCGTCTCGCCGGGCGGCTATCTGCGGGCCGGGGTGACCGCGCAGGTACGCCGCGATGACTACCTGCCCCAATCCACCTGGGACACCCTGGGCCGCTTCCCGGAGCGGCGGGTGAGCGGTGCCGTGGGCCTGACGCTCGAAGCCCGCCGCGGTGACTACCTCAAGGTGCGCGGTTTCCGCTCCTTCGTGCAGGACGAGGATATCGACCTGAGCCTGGTGGTGCGCGCCTCGGCCATGCTGGCGCCGCGCCCGCTGGGGTATCTGCGCGATGGACTGGCTCCGGCGGTGGCGGCCCAGGTGGGGCTGCGGGTGCCGCACGGGTTCGTGCGCGGCGAGCTGGTGGCCAATGGGCTCTTTACCAGCGAGGGGCTGGACTCCGGCCGGGTCGAGCTGGGAGTCACCGCAGCGCTGATGCCGGCACCACGACATCTGCTGGTGCTCTATGCCGGTGGTGGCGTGCAGCATCGTCCGCTGCCCGGGGCGAACTTCGACATGGGCCTCGGGCTGGGACCGCGCGGCTTTCCGGCGCATGCCTTCACCGGGGATCGGCAGTATCTGCTGTCCGCCGAGTACCGGCATATCGTGGTGCCGAGTCTGTTCCGGATGGTGGGGCTCGGGGTGGCCGGCTTCGCGGATCATGGCGGCGCCACCTGGCACGGCTCGCCGATGCGCAGTGGCAGCGATGTCGGCGTGGGCCTGCGGGTGGTGCCGACCCGGGCGAATGATCAGGAGGTCGCGCGTCTCGATCTGGCCTGGCGGTTTGCCAACGATCGCCTGCCTGCGGGGTGGAGCATCCTGCTCGGCAAGGGGTTTGTCTTCGGCTCCCGCCGCTGACGCCTATATTGCGGCATGCCGACCTTCGCGATCCTCCTCTTTGCCGGCAGCCTGCTGGGGTCGGGCGGTCCGCCGCGGCTCACCAGCACCCTCCCGATGGCCCACGAGATTCTGGCAGAAGCCCCGACCCGGATCCGCCTGGGGTTCAGTGCCGCCGTCCGGGCCGACTCCGCCACCATCGCCATCCTGAGCCGCGACTCCATCGAACTGCTTCGACTGCCGGCGCACGCCGTGCTGACCAGCCCCGGGCTCATCGAGGCCAACATCCCGCGCAAGTTGCTGGGTGGCCACTACCTGGTGCGCTGGCGCACGCGGGCCGGCAGTGGTGAGCTGATCGAAGGGATCTTCCCCTTCATCATCGACATCCCGGAATGATGCGTCGCGGATGGCTGGGACTGCTGGCCGTGACCCTGCTGGGGTGTGCTCCGGCCAGCGCCGACCAGGACCTTTCGCCGCATGGTCTGATCGGTCGTGAGGTGGAGGCCAGTGGCGCGCCGATCGTGCCGGGGCCGCTGCCGGATGTCACCTTCACGGACACGTCGGGCGAACCCTACCGCCTGGCGGATCATCTGCGCGGCAAGGTCGTGCTGCTCTTCTTCGGCTTCACCAACTGCCCCGACATCTGCCCGGCACATCTGTCCAACCTCGGCGCGGTGCTCAAGCGCGTGCCGGACGCCGTGGCGCGTGAGGTGGCGGTGGTGTTCGTGACCGTCGACCCGGTGCGCGATTCCCTGCCGGTGCTGGCGGCCTATGTGCGCGGCTTCCACCCGGCCTTCATCGGCTTGACAGGCAGCGACAGTGTGCTGGCGCTGGCACAGCACCAGGCGGGCATCGCCCACCAGGCGCAGCCGGTCAATGCCGCCGCGGGAAGCGACTACGCCATGGCGCACGCGGCCCAGGTCATTGCCTACACTGCCGACGGTCTGCGGCGGGCGCATTACCCCTTCGGCACTCGGCAGAAGGACTGGGCGCACGACCTGCCCCGCCTCATCGATTTCCGGGAGCGGTAACCGTGCAGTGGTGGTGTGCGGCGACCGGACTGCCATGGACCTGGGCCTGGCAGTGGTACCCCGGTGTGCATCTGGCGCTGCTGCTGCTCGCGGGTGGCTGGTGGTGGATCGGCCGCGCCTGGCCGGTGCGCCCATGGGCGCCGATGATCACGGCCCTGGTGCTGCTGCTGATCACGCTGGACTGGCCGCTGGGCAAGTTGGGCGCGGGTTATCTGGCCAGCGCGCACTCGCTGCAATTTGTGCTGCTGAGCGGCTGCATTGCCCCGGCCCTGCTGCGCGCCGTCCCGGCGGAGGCCTGGCTGGCCTGGGCCCGTCGGCCCGATGGAACGCTCGGACTCCGGCCGCATCCGCTGCTCTGCGTTCTGGTGCACAACGTGATTGTCGTCGTCACGCATTTCCCGGCGGTGGTCGATCCGGCCATGCAGACCCAGCTCGGTTCATTCCTGATCGATGTTGCCTGGCTGGTCGCCGGCCTGGTGCTCTGGTGGCCCATCCTGGCACCGGCGCCATTGCGGCGCATGCGGGTCTTCCCCTCGCTGGGTTACCTGCTGCTGGCGACGGTGGTGCCCACCATTCCGGCGATGATGATGGTCTTCGCCTCCTGGCCGCTGTACGAACTGTATGAACTGGCGCCTCGCGTGTCGGTGCATTTCTCGCCCAATGCCGACTTGCAACTGGCCGGCTTCACCATGAAGCTGATCGGCGACCTGCCTTTCTGGTTTGCAGCCGCGGCGATCTTCTTCACGCGCGTCCGTGGCGAACCTGATGCCTGAGCGCACCGTGACGGTGCGGCTGGCGTCGGCCGGGGCCGACCCGACCATCGCGCCGGGGCGCCTGCAGGTGTTCACGCCCGTCGATCGACTGCTGCGGGCGCTGGCCGTGGTCGGCGCTGGGGTAGTGCTGGCGGTGGCATTGCTGCCCTTCCCGATCATTCATCTGGTCGGTCCACCGGTGCTGGTGGTGGTCAGCCTGGGGCTGGCCGTGCGCCAGGCCAGGGCCCGCGCCCGGCTGGCCCGGCTGCGCCTGGCCTGTCCGCGCTGCGGGGCTGCCAATGTGGTTGGTGGCGGGTTCGGAATGCGGGACGCCGACACCCCCCGACCCTGGCAATGCGAAAGCTGCCGCCGGGTGCTGACCCTCACCATCCAGTCGGACTCGCCGGGCTCCAACGGCTGACTTCATCCCCGTCCGGGGGTGGGGTTATCTTGCGGGCCGCTCCAGCCTGGGCTGGGGTGTTCGGCGCCGTAGCCAAGTGGTAAGGCAGAGGTCTGCAAAACCTCCATCACCGGTTCGACTCCGGTCGGCGCCTCTCAAGGTCCCCATCACCCGGTCACTCCGACCCCTGCGGGGGTATCTTCCGACCATGCACCGTCCAGCCCTTGCCCTGCTCCTTCTCCTCGCCGCCTGCGGCCGGGGGGATCCACTGCCATCGGTGGCGCACGACCTGCCTCAGACGCCGGACACCCTGGTGGCTGCTGGCGTCGTCAACATCTCCTACGCCGTGCCGCTCAGCGGCGACCGCTGGGCCCTGCTGGCAGTCGAGGAGCGGCAAGTTCTGGTGGCCGACTTCGCCGCAGGCACGGTGGTGCCCTTCCCGGGCATCACCCGGGAGGACGTGCCCGAGCCGACGGTGCTGTTCAGTCACGGGGATACCATCGCCGTGGGAGACTGGGGCCTGAGTCGTCTGACGCGCTGGGTCGAGGGTGCCGGTCGGGTAGAAGCGGTGCCGGTACCGGCCGGGGTGCGTGGCGCCCTGCCGCGGGCCCGCGATGCCGCCGGACAGTGGTACTTCCAGATCCCGCCCCGCGCCGGGACCAACGGCGAAGGCAAGCGCGACAGCACCGTGCTGGTGCGCAGTGATCCGCTGCTGACCCGCTTCGATACCGTGGCCCGCCTCTCGGCGCCGGATCTGGTGGTGGTCGAGGACGGCTACGGTCGGTCGCTGGTGCCCCGCGCCCTCGGGGGCGAGGACCGCTGGGGGGTCTATCCCGACGGCACTCTGTGGGTGGCCCGCATTCGTCAGAATCGGATCGAATGGTATTCGCCCACCGGCGGGAAGCCGGTGGTCAGTCGGCCACTGCCTGATCCGGTGCTCACGCTGTCCGATATGGACAAGGAGATCTACCTCCAGCGCTTTCCAGAGATCGAGCGGGACAATGCCCGGCAGTCGACGCTCTGGTCGCCGATCAAGCCGCCGTTCGAGCGGGCCATGGTCGGCCCCGCCGGGCGCCTCTGGCTCTTCAAGAGTGCTCCCGCGCTCGACTCGATCCGGCGCTTCCAGGTGGTGGTTCCGCGTGGCGTGGCGGCGGTGGTGTCGGTGCCCTCACGCGGGATGGCGCTGGCGCTCTCGAATGAGGGCATTCTGATGGGCGAAGAGTTCCCCGGCGGCATCCGGCTGCTGCGCTACCGGTTCCCGGCCCAGACGCTGGCCGACCTGCCCACCGTCCCGGAGCGCTGAGCCGACTCAGTCGGTGGGCGGCGCCTCGGGCGGATCGTCCTCATCGGCGGGGGGCGGCGGAGCGCGACGCTCGCGGGTGCGCTCGTACCAGTCGCGGGTGATCTCACCAGCCAGCTTGGTGTTGCCCAGGCCGAAGGCCAGACCGAAGGCCAGCGCGGCGGCGCCCAGCGTGACCGTCACCGCCGAGGTGATCATCTCCTCCGCCACACCGAGCTGCTGGAGTGCCATGAAAATGGCGATCACCACCACCATGCCCTTGGCCACGCGGGAGAGCGTGGGCACGCCTTCCACCGTGCCGGCCGAGGCCAGGATGAGCCCGCGCAGGAACTCGCCGATCACCATGCCAAGAATCACGATGACGATGGCGCTGATGAGCGTCGGGATGAAGGAGATCATGATCCCGAACATCTGGTTGATGTTCTCGAGGCCCAGCGCGGCCGACGCGAACAGCGTCACCAGCAGCATCATCACCCAGAACACCAGCTTGCCGACCGCATGCACCGGATCCAGGCGCGACCCCGTGCGGCCGACGACTTCGCGCAGTCCACCCGCTTCGGCGACCCGGTTGAAGTCCAGTCGCTTGAGGAGCCGGTCCACGCCGCGCTCCGCCTGGCGCGACAGGAAGTACCCGAACATCAGGATGGCGATGGCGAAGACCAGGGCAGGGATCACTTCGCCGACCCGGACCAGCCCATCGACCAGGCGTTCGCGGAGCGGGTGGATGTCCTGCGGCGCCGCCAGCGGAGAGGCTGCCAGGAGGGCGGGGCGGGCGATCACGGCCGACCTGCCTGTGGCGCAGGAGGCATCCGGTGGGGCTCGAATGGGTCGGGATGCAGGGGGTTCCGGCCCCACGCCACGGTGCCCTGGGCGGGGAGAGGCTCGGCGGGAAGCGGGCTGGCAGGACACATGATCGGGTCGACACCTTGCAGAAGAGGCGGACTGACGCGACATATTATAGCGCGTCGGGGATCAGGACGACGGTCCTCCCGCCCCACCAGCGATCGCCGCACCTCACCCTTTTACCGATCCGCCGCAGGAGAGCACCGATGGAGATGAACCTGGATCTGGGCTTCTACGGGTCACTCGAAAATGAGGCACCCCCCGCCTTCGCCCCGCCGGTCAGTATCCCCGAACCCGCACCGGGCCGCGTTCCGGCCCCGCGCCCGCGCAAGCCGGCCCCCGCCAAGGCCGCCCCCGCCCGGAAGCCCGCTGCGAAGCCGGCGGCCAAGCCCGCAGTCGCCGCGCCCGCTGCCAAGGCTGCGAAACAGGTGAAGAAGGCGGCGAAGCCCGCAGCCAAGAAGGCCGCGCCCAAGAAGCCCGCAGCGAAGAAGGCCGCGCCCAAGAAGGCCGCAGCGAAGAAGGCTGCGCCCAAGAAGGCTGCGACCAAGAAGGCCGCGCCGAAGAAGCCGGTAGCGAAGAAGGCCGCGCCCAAGAAGGCCGCACCCAAGAAGGCGACCGCCAAGAAGAGCGTCAAGAAGGCCGCTACCAAGGCCGCCAAGGGCGCCAAGAAGGTTGCCACCAAGGCCAGGAAGACCGTCGCCAAGGTGAAGAAGGCGGCGGGTAAGGCCGCGACCACGGCCCGCAAGGCGGTCAAGAAGGCCGTGAAGAAGGCGGTCAAGAAGGTCGCTCCGGCGCGCCGGAAGCCCGCCCGCAAGCGCTGAGCGGGCCCTGCTCCCTCCGGTCGCCGGTCCCGGGCGATCGGAGGGGCGCGTCGCCGCCCCATCGATCCCCGACTCCCAGGATTCCCTGCCGTTGACTGACATCTCGCCGCCGCTGGTGGTGGCCCATCTCGATGAATCCTGTCTGGGCAACGGACGGCAGGGCGACAACCCCGGTGGCACCGGCGGCGTGTTGGAGGTCCGGACCAGCCGGGGACCCCTGCGACGGGATTTTCATCTGCACTCCCCTTCGACGACCAACAACCGGATGGCACTGACCGGGGCGATCGAAGTGCTGTCGCTGTTGGGGCAGAAGGGTGTCCGGGTCCGTGTCCTGCTGGTCTCGGACTCCGAGTATCTGGTGCGTGGCGTGCGTGAGTGGGCGCCTGCCTGGGAGGCCCGTGGCTGGACCCGCAAGGGCGGTCCGATCGAAAATCTCCCGCTCTGGCAGCAGCTCTGGGCGCTGCTGCCTGAGCACGACGCCCAGTTCGTCTGGGTTCGTGGTCACGCCGGGCACGCGCGGAACGAGTACGCCAACGACCTGGCCGTCCGGGCCGCGACCGAGCAACTCTCCTCGCCGGGCCTGGTCCCCAGCGGATTCGACGCCTGGCTCGATCGGCATCGTGCGGCGGGGCGCTATCTTGCCTACGATCCCGACGCCGAGTTTCAGCAGCTCGAAGCCCGGCTCGCAGCCGGTGAACGTTTCCCCCGGACGGACCAGGCATGATCCCGCTCGACCAATTTGCCGCCGCGCTGGCCGCGGCAATTCAGGATACCGATGCTGCTCCGGGGGAGGCCCCGACTGTCGCCGATCTGCTGGAGCGGATCTTCCCGTATCCGGCCGCCCGCCGCCTGCTCGGCGTTGACGCCAGCGAAGACTACGAGGCGCTGCTGCTGCGCGTCGTGGCTGAGGAAGACGGTGTGGCCGTCGTGATGCCACCCGACGCGGCGGAACTGGCGCGGGAGACCATGCTGGAGCGGCTGCCCGATCTGACCGTGTTGCAGTTGGTGCGCGGCGCCACGGTCCAGGTGCTGGTGGCCCCCACGGTGAACCGGCCGACCGGAGTGGCCGAGCCGGTGTCTGAGGAGCGATGGCAGCGGCGCGACGAGAACGCCCCGCCGGCCATGGTCGAAGCGGCGCCCGTTCCGGTGACCCCGCTCTGCTGGCACTGCGCCGCGGCCCTGCCGACGCAGCGGCGGGTCAACTTCTGCCCGCTCTGCGGTGCCGACCAGCGTCCACCGGTGTGCGCCGGCTGTCGGGAACCGCTGGAGCGGACCTGGCGCCATTGCCCGGAGTGCGGCGAGGTGGCGCCGTCCTGGGTGCCCCCCACGTCCTGACGGCTGCGACCCATTCCCCCCATATTCCCGTCATGACGGATCTCGTCTTTCTGGCAGCGGTGCGCACCGGCTTCGGCAGCTTCGGCGGCATCCTGCGCGATCTGAGCGCCACCGATCTGGGCGCCATCGCAGCAGCGGAGGCGTTGTCGCGAGCTGCCGTACCGTGCGAGATGGTGGACCATGTGATCGTCGGGAATGCCCTGCAGACCACCGCCGACGCGATGTACTGTGCCCGCCACATCGGGCTGCGGGCGGGCGTGCCCATCGCGACACCCGCCGTGACGGTCAATCGGCTCTGCGGCTCCGGCTTCGAGGCCGTGGTGCAGGGCGCGCATCGTCTCCGCCTGGGCGAAGCCGAGCTGGTGCTGGCCGGCGGGACCGAGGCGATGAGCCAGGCGCCGCATGTGGTGCGCGGCGCGCGCTGGGGCATCCGCTACGGGGCCTCGCCGCCGCTGGAAGACCTGCTCGCCGAAGGACTGCGTGACCGCTATCCCGTCTGCACCATGGCCGAGACCGCCGAGCGCCTGGCAGTGCAACATGGCATCACGCGTGAGGCGTGTGAGGTGTTTGCTGCCCGGTCGCATCAGGCGGCAGCGGCAGCGTGGGCCGCCGGAGTGTTCGATGAAGAGGTGGTGCCGGTGCCCATCCGCGATTCACGCCGCGGGACGGAGACGCCCTGGCGTGCCGATGAACACATCCGCCCCGATACGACGGCTGAGGGGCTGGCGAAGCTTCGCCCCATCGTCAGCGGCGAGGGTACCGTGACGGCAGGCACCGCGTCCGGCATCAACGATGGCGCCGCCATGCTGGTGATGACCTCGGCGGACACCGCCACCCGGCTGGGGGCCACGCCCCTCGGGCGCCTGGTGTCGTGGGGTGTGGCTGGCGTGGCGCCGGAGGTCATGGGGATCGGCCCGGTGCCTGCTGCCCGCCAGGCATTGCAGCGTGCCGGGCTGCGCCTCGCCCAGATGGATCTGGTCGAGATCAACGAAGCCTTTGCAGCCCAGTACTTGGCCGTCGAACAGGAACTCGATCTCGACCGGGATCGCACCAACATCCACGGCGGGGCGATTGCCATTGGCCATCCGCTCGCGGCCAGCGGTGCCCGCATCACTGCGCATCTCCTGCACGCACTGCGCGCCCGTGGGGGCGGCTACGGCCTGGGCGCGGCCTGCATTGGTGGTGGGCAGGGGATTGCCGTGGTGGTCGAGGGCTTTGCGCCATGAGGAGCGCCTGATGGCCAATCGTCACCCGGCGCGGATCGATCGCGCGGCGCTTGATCGCGTGCTGAAGCGGGCCACCGAGTTGCAGGCTGGTGGACATCAGATCGGCGATGAGGGCCTGACCGAAGACGAAGTCCTCTCGCTGGGTCATGAGGTCGGCATCCCAGAGGCCCAGTTGCGCCAGGCGCTGCTGGAGGAACGGGTGCGCCCGCAGCCGCCGGGCGCGCCCACCCTGCTCGATCGGCTGGTCGGGCCCTCCGAGTTCATCACGGCGCGGGTGGTCCCCGGCGAGGAAGACGCGATCCGCGCGACGCTGATCCGCTGGATGGAGGAGCGCGAGCACCTGATCCCGCAGCGCAGTGCGCCGGGCCGGGTGGTCTTCGAGCAGATGTCATCGATTGCCGGCGCGATGCGGCGGATGACCTCCGTGCTGCATCCCACGCGGGGCAATCCCTATCTCGCCACCGTCGAGCTGCTCACAGCGGTCATCACACCGTTGGAGCCCGGCTACTGTCATGTCACGCTGATGGCCACACAGCGGGCGCGGCGCCTCGCCTATGTCGCGGGTGGCGGTGGCGCGATGGCCTCGGTGGGCGGGGCGGCAGCGCTGATTCTGGGGGTATTGGGAGCGCCGCTGGTGTTCCCGCTGGCCACCGTTGCAGTGGCGGGTGCGGCCGGGCTGGGCATTGCCAAGTTGTACCGACCGACCGCGACCCGCACCGCCATCGGGCTCGAACGGGTGCTGGACGAGCTGGAGCGCGGGCCGTCCCGGCCACTGCTGGAGTCGCGCAACAGCCGCTCCGCCGAGCTGGGTCGCGATGTCGGCGATGCGGTGCGCGAGTTCACCCGCGAAGTCCGCAAGGCGCTGGACAAGTGAGGACTCGTACGGGCGGCATCGCCGCGCTGCTGCTGGCACTCGCCTGCTATCCCACCACCACCAGGCCGCGGGTCGAAGCCGTACCCGAGGCGACGCTGACCGAGGTCGAGCTGTTCGTCCCCGATGCCACGCGAGCGCTGGCGCTTGCCCTGGATACCGACTCCATCCCGGTGGCGCGGACCGAGCCGGAGGACGGCTGGCTCGAAACCGACTGGTTCGACAGCGAAACGCTGCAACCGACCACTCAGCGGCCGCTGGGCATGGACGTGGTCAAGCTGCGCGCCTGGGCCGATCCGTCCCGGCCCAATCACAGTCAGCTCACAGTGGAAGTGGTCTATCGGCCCTTTGCCGATCCCTCGCGGGCCCCGCGCCTGCTCGAGCGCGCCGTTCCCGACACGCACCGGGTGGCCCGGCGGGTCGCCGCTGTGCTGCAGGCACTCGAAACGCGGTACGCACCCGCGGGGCGCTGAGCCCCCAGGCCGTCAGTTCGCCAGCGGAACCTGGCCCACGAAGGCCTGCAGGTAGTGCTCCAACGTCACATAGTCCAGCGCAGCGTCCTTGCAGGGACCGGCCGGTAGCGTCATGGTGAGGCCGAGGACCGGCACCTTGGTGGCCACGTCGTGCAGGCCGGTCACCATGTCCCGCTCGCAGGCCACGGCCACCACCGCACGCGGGCGCCGTTCACGGATCACGCGGCGCGCCAGTTGACCGCGGGTGGCAACGAACACCGGCACCTGGTAGTCGCCGGCCATGGTGAGCACCCGGTCGAGGGTTTCCCGTGACAGACAGCGCGGGATCAGCAGCAGCAGTTCCCCGGTTGCCACCTGCCGGGTCCGCAGCAGGGCCAGCCGGTTGTACACCTTCACGCCGGCGTTCTCGACCCAGTCGCGGCGGCCGAAGCGGGCTGCCACGGCGGAGGTCATCCGCATCACCCGCAGCAGCAGGCCGCGCTCCATCATTGCGGCAGGCAGGAGGGCCCGGCCAAAGCGCCAGGAGAGGCCCACCATCACCCACCAGAGCAGTGCCAAGCCGACCAGCGCCGCCCAGAGGCCCCACAGCACGCCGGGCAGGGGCGCGAAGAGCTGGCCCAGCCGGGGCGTGAGCAGGAAGAGCAGTCCTGCCACCAGGGTGACCGCCACGGCCAGCGAGAGGATGGCCCACAGAATGAACCGGCCGGGGGGCGTGTCGAAGTTCCCCTGGTTGGGCAGCGGTTGACCGTCCCACTCGTCCCACTCATGACCGAGGCGTCGGTCGACATCGATATGAATCAGTTCGGCGCGGCGGGTGCTCATGCGCGGGGAATCTCCGGAATTGATCGGCCCTGTCAAGGCGGGGCCAAGTCGCTATGCTTCGAGGCCATGCGGGATGACCTGAGTTTTGACCTCACGCGCCGTGCGCGCTACGCACAGGCTGCTGGAATCTACCGGATCGTGCCGGCCGGAGTGGCGCGTCCGCGGACTGTCGCCGCACTGCGAGCGCTGCTGCCGGAGGCTGCGGCGGCCGGGTGGTCGCTGGTGCCGCGTGGTGCCGGGACCGGGATGGCCGGCGGCAATGTCGGATCGGGGGTCATCCTCGACCTCTCGGCGCTGGATCCGGGCCGCTGTGAGATCGACCCCGTCGCCCGACGCGCCGTGGTCTCGCCCTCGCTGCCCCTGGCGGCCCTGCAGGCGGCGGCGGGCCCCCACGGGCTGCGCTTTCCGCCCGATCCCTCCAGCGCCCGCTGGGCCACGCTCGGTGGCATGACGGCCACCAATGCCGCCGGCGCACATTCGGTCCGCTACGGCAGTGTCCGTCGCTGGGTATCCGCGCTGACGCTGGAGACGCTGGACGGGCCGCTCACCCTGACCCGGGGCGCCGCGCCGGACCCGCAACATCCCGTGGTCCAGCGCCTGTCCCGGACCGCCGTGCCGTTGATTCACGCCCTGCCGGATGCAGCCCTGGCGCGCTGGCCCGCGACCACCAAGCACAGTGTCGGATATGATCTGCAGGCCTACCGGCAATCGGGGGACCTGATTGATCTGGTGATCGGGTCCGAAGGTACACTGGGTGCCATCTCGTCACTGACGCTGCGACTGGACCCGATCCCGCCCTCCCGCCTGGTGTTGCGGCTCATGGTGCGCGACCGCGCGGCGCTGGTGCCGGTGGTGCGGGCGCTGCGCGCCGTCCAGGCGAGCAGCATCGAGTTCCTGGACCGGACCTTCCTGCAACTGGTTGATCCGACCATGGCAGGGGAAGCCGCCGAGCTGGTGCCTCGGGCGGGTGGGGTGGTGCTGGCCGAGTTGGAAGGGGCCGCCGATGCGGTGCTGGCCCAGGAGGCCGAGACGGTACTGGCTGCCGTCGCTCCGAGCATCTACCGGGGTGACGTGGCGGCCGATGCCGCGGGCATGGCCGCCCTGTGGGCCATCCGCCACGGCGCCTCCCCGGCCCTGGCCCGACTGGGCGATGGTCGCCCCTCGTTGCAGGTGATCGAGGACACGGCCGTGCCGCTGGAGGCCCTGCCCGAGCATCTGGAGGATGTGGAGCGGATCTGCCGGGAGGAGGGCGTCGCGGTGGTCCTCTTCGGGCATGCCGGCGACGGACATGTCCATGCCAACCTCCTGCCGGACCTGCAGGACCCTGCCTGGCAGGACCGGGTCGGCCGGATCTACCATCGTGTCCACGCCGCCGTGATCGCCCGGGGGGGGACCCCGTCCGGCGAGCACGGTGTCGGACGGCTGCGGGCGGCGGTGCTCAAGCCCTGTCTGGGCGACGCACTGCACCAGGTGGTCGGCGCCGTCAAGGAAGCCGTTGATCCGACCGGACTCTGGAACCCGGGCGTGATCCTGCCCGGAACAGCCGACCCGCTCGACCAGCTCAAGGTCGGCCATGGGGCCGTCGAGCTGCCCCCCGGCATCAGCCAGCAGTTGCGCCGAATCGAGACCACCGCCGACTGGGGTGCCGATCGTTGGGGCTGATGAGAGGTTATTCTTCGACCGGTTGACGCATGCCCGCGTTCGTCTCTCCTCCAGCCCGGTTCTGCCATGCACTGCTACCGTGAGCCCCTCGTCACGCTGATCGCGAGACCACAGTTTCTCGAACCAGCGCACTTGCCGGTCGAGTGGCATGAGCCGGGCACCGACGGTGAGCGGCTCGCCGAGTACGCCGGTCGACTGTGCTACATGAGTCAGCACAACCCGGCGGGGCGGAGCACGGCGGGGTATCTCGAGAACATTCTGCGGCAGGGTCACGGCTCGGTGTTCGAACATGCCGTCTACGTGGTCCTGATCGAGGGGGTCTCGCGATCGCTCACCCACGAGCTGGTGCGGCATCGAGCCGGGTTCGGTTACTCGCAACTCTCGCAACGCTACGTCGATGAATCCGAAGCGGCCTTCGTGATGCCACCCGCCATTCAGGGCGATGCCGCTCTGGAAGCGGCCTGGGAAGCGCAGGTCTTGCACGCACAGACGGCCTATGTGACCGCGGTCGAGCAGTTGATGGAGCGCTACGCCTGGGTCACCGATCGGGTGCATCGGCGCAAGCTGGCACGGGAGGCCGCGCGATCGGTGCTGCCCAACGCGACCGAGACCAAGATTGTGGTCAGCGGCAATGTGCGGGCCTGGCGCACCATGCTGGAACTGCGGCTGGGCGAGGGTGCCGAACGCGAGATCCGGCGGTGCGCGGTGGCTGTCCTGCGGGTGCTGCGTGCAGAGGCACCGGCGCTCTTTACCGACTTCGAGATCTACCAGGCCGACGACGGCGCCGAAGCCGGCCGGGTGGTTCACCACAAGGTGTGATCCCGTTGCCCGCGCTGCCCGACGCGGCATCCGGTACGGCATCCCCGCCGATCCAGCGGCGCGTCACCGTGACGGCCGCCCTCCTCTTCGCAACCCTGCTGCTGTTCTGGGTCACGGTCCTGGTCGCTCTGGCCACGGATCGGGCCCTGCCCGTCCTGCTGCTGGCGCTGGCGGCCACCGGCATGCTGGGACTGACCGTCCACCGGCTGCGTGTGCTCTATCGACTGCAACGGGTCACCGCCGACATGGGCAAGTCGGTGGCGCGACGCAACCGCGAACTGGAACGTCTGCGTGATCTGGCGGCCACGCTGCTGGCCGGCAATGATCTCGCGTCGCTGAACCGCCAGATCGCCGCTGCGGCTGCCGAACTGCTCGAAGCCGATGGCGGCGCGATTCTGATGGTGGTGGAAGAGGGACGGTTCGTGAAGCTGGTGGCCGGCTTCGGCCCGCTGGAAGGCGCCGTCGGTGAACTGATTCCCATCGATCAATCCATTGTCGGCCATGTGGTGCTGGAAGACGAGGCCGAGCTGATCGACGACATCGAGGCGGATACCCGGAACTACCGGACCCATACCCTGTACGGACAGTTGCAGACCGCCGCCATGGTGCCGCTGCGGTCCGCCGGTCTGGTGGTCGGCACGCTTGCCGTGTTCAATCGCCACGGCGGCGCCCAGTTCGACGACCACGATCTGCATCTGCTCCGCTCCCTCGGCGACCAGGTCGTCCTCGGGCTGGATCGTACCGCGGTGCTGGAGGAACTGCGCCGCAACGAGCGGATGCTGGCCGCCAAGAATCGTGAGCTGCAACGGGTCACCCAACTCAAGAGCGAGTTCCTGGCCAACATGTCCCACGAACTCCGGACACCGCTCAACGCCATCATCGGCTTCTCCGACCTGCTGCTCACCGAAGACCTCGGTGCCCTGGAGCCGCCTCAACAGGACTTCCTGGAGTCGATTCTCCGCAACGGGCGGCATCTGCTCGGCCTGATCAATGACGTGCTCGATCTCTCGAAGATCGAAGCTGGACGGATGACGCTCAGTCTGGCGCCCTGTGATGTGCGCGACGCGGTGCATGGTGCCATGCAGGACACCGCCTCGCTGCGTGCCGCCAAGCGGCAGGTTGAACTGGTGGACCTGACCGATGGGGTAGCTCTGGACATCATCGCCGATGGGACGCGGGTCCGGCAGGTGCTGTTCAACCTGCTCTCCAATGCCTCGAAGTTCACGCCGGAGGAGGGGACCATCACCGTGACGGCGGTGCGCACCGTCGCGCCCATGCCTGGTGGCGGCAGCCGGATCGGCGACCGGCCGGCACTGATCTCGCGACCGGTGGTGTGGATCGCCGTATCCGATACCGGCACCGGCATCGCCGAGGCCGACATGCCGAAGCTGTTCCAGGAATTCTCTCAGGTCGATGCGTCCGCCTCACGGGCGGCGCAGGGTACCGGTCTCGGCCTGGTGCTCTGCAAGCGGTTTGTCGAGATGCACGGCGGCCAGATCGGCGCCGAATCGGTGTATGGGATGGGAAGCACCTTCTGGTGCATGCTGCCGGTGGATGGTCCGGCTCGACCGGGGGCCGCCGCCAGTCTCATCTGAGACGGCGAATCAACTCCAGGCGCCGGCCTGCTCGGTCCGCGCCACCCACCCGGCAACATGCGCCGCCAGGAGTCGCGCCGCATGACGGGCCACCGACTCATCCTCCTCGCGGAACCAGCCCGGCGTCTCACTGCCCAGCCAGAGCCAGCCGACAATCTCACCGCCAACTTCAAGACGGACCGCCAGGAGCGCGCGCAGGCGATCCGCCCCGCGCGGATCCCCGGCGGATGGCCAGGCCAGGCCGATCTGCCGCAGGTCGGGAATGCGCACCAGATCGCGTGCCCCCATCCGGTCGACCAGGGCATCGATGCAGCGGATGCCATCCGGGTCCTGCCTGACGCTGCGCGCCGCGGTGCCTTGGCGAGTGGCCAGCAGCGCCGAACACTCGGGTGCCGGGACGACGGCGACCAGATCCAGCCGCTCATGGGGGAGTTCGGCCGCCACGGCATCCGAGGCAAGCTGGACCAGGTCCGCGCCGTCACGCGCCCGGTGGCCGGCATCGAGCAGGCGATCGGTCAGACCCAGGAGGGCGGCATTGGGGTCGTCCGTGCCTGGCGCCGTGGGCAGCCAGAGATGTGACGCGAGCCGTCGGCACGAGCCGCTCAGCTCACCAGCCACACGGTGGAGCAGTCGCAGGTGCGCCAGGCGGTAGACATCCGCTTCGAAAGAGGCCACCAGCAGCAGGCCGACATCCTGGACCTCGGAGCGGATCGGGACGGCGGTGACCGAGCGGTACCCGGCCGCGCGCACCCGATCCTCCAGTGCGAAGAGCCCTTCCTGTGACACCAGCGGCTCGGCGGCCGGCGGCACCACCCGGTCCTCCACCAAGCCAGGCGGACCCACCAGCACCGACCCGCCCCGCGACGGGTACAGCCAGCAGGCCATCAGGTCGAAGGGAAGCAACACCGCCAGCGCATCACTCAAGGCTTCGTGCCACGACGCCAATTCGCCCAGACCAGGGCGGCGCCCGGGCCAGGCGAGGACCGGGACGAATGCCTCGAAGGGGGTCCTGTCTGATGCATCCATGATCCGGAACAATCTCACCCCATCGGGCCGAAAGCTCCACCCTTGACATACCCCCCACCCCTATACGAGGTTTCTGGGAACCTTCTCTCTGGGAGACTGTCATGGCACAGGTGGTACTGCATATCGAGGGGATGAGCTGCGGACACTGTCTTCAGGCCGTGCGCCGCACCCTGTCGGCGCTGGACGGCGTCGAGGTGGGGCAGGTGACCATGGGACGCGCCGAGGTTGAGCTGACGGACGGTGGACCGAGCATGGCGGCGGTGGCGGCGGCCGTGTCGGAGGCGGGTTACCCGACCACGCCCACCGCGTCGGTGTGACCGTGCCCGGCGGCGGGTCCTCGCCCTCGCACCAGGCGATCACGCTCGGTGTCGACGGGATGACCTGTGCCGCCTGTCAGGCCCGGGTCCAGCGGACCCTGCAACGCCTGCCCGGTGTGGCGGATGCCAGCGTCAACCTGATGATGGCCAATGCGGCCATCACCTACGACCCTGCCGTCGTGTCACCCGAGGCGCTGGTGGCCGCGGTCGTGGATACGGGCTACGCCGCCAGTCTTCCGGTGCCGGATCTCGACGTGCTTGCCGAAGAGGCCTCGCGGGAGCGGGCCAGCCAGGCGGCCTACCGCAGCCTGCGACTCAAGGCGCTGGTGGCGCTGGCCGCCGGGGCGGTGGCCATGCTGATCTCGATGCCGCTGATGGAGCCGCATCCGGGCATGCCGCCGATGAACGATCCGTTCATGCGGTGGTCGGCCGCAGTGCTGTCGCCGCTGCTGCAGCGCGGCATGCCCTGGCTCTACCGCGTGGACCACGCCCTGCTGCACGGTCTGCTGCTGACCCTCTCGCTGATCACCATGGGCTGGGCTGGACGGCACTTCTATCAGCGGGCCTGGGTGGCGCTGCGGCATCGCGCTGCCGATATGAACACTCTGATTGCCATTGGCACCGGCGCGGCCTTCCTGGCCTCGCTGGCGACCACGCTTGTCCCCGGGTTCTTCCATGCCCGCGGGATTGCGGCCGACGTCTACTACGAGGCCGTGATCTTCATTCTGGCCTTCGTGCTGGTCGGCAACGCGCTGGAGGCGCGGGCCAAGCGGCAGACGGCAACGGCTCTGCGCGCCCTGGCGCAGTTGCAGCCGAACGTCGCCTCGGTTGAGCGCGACGGGGTGGTGCAGGAGGTGCCCATCGCCGCAGTCCGCCCGGGCGATGTGGTGGTGGTGCGGCCCGGGGAGCGCGTCGCGGTCGATGGCGTCGTAGTCGACGGGACCAGCGCCATCGACGAATCCATGCTGACCGGCGAAGCCGTGCCGGTGGCCCGGTCGCCCGGAGAGCGTGTCGTCGGCGGGACCATCAACGGTACCGGCGTGCTCCGCATCGAAGCGACCACGCTCGGTGGTGCCTCGGTGCTGGCGGGAATCGTCCGGCTGATGCGCGATGCGCAGAGTTCACGCGCGCCGGTGCAGGCGCTGGCTGATCGGATCAGCGGCATCTTCGTCCCGGTGGTCGTGGGGCTGTCGCTGCTCACCTTCGCGGCGTGGGCGCTGCTCGATGGATCGCTGATCCGCGCCGGCCTCGCGGCCGTCTCCGTGCTCATCATCGCCTGTCCCTGCGCCATGGGGCTGGCGGTGCCCACTGCCATCATGGTGGCGACCGGCCGAGGCGCGCAGCGCGGCATTCTCATCAAGGGCGGCGAAGCCCTCGAACGAGCCGGCGCCATCGATACCATCGCGCTCGACAAGACCGGCACGCTCACGGAAGGCCGCCCCCGCGTGGTCCACGTTGCCACCGCGCCCGGCACGGCCATGCCCGAGAGCCAGTGGCTGTCGCTGGTGGCAGCCGTCGAAGATGTCTCGCAGCATCCGCTGGCCACCGCGGTGTTGCAGGAGGCCACCGGACGTGGCCTCACCTGGAGCGCCGCACGCGATGTCGCAACACGCGTGGGGCAGGGGGCTGTTGGACTGGTCGGGGAGCATCAGGTCCACGTCGGCAACCGGCGCCTGCTTGAGGAAGACGGCATTCCAGTTGCCGCGCTGGCTCCCCTGGCCGACGCCGTGGCCGCCCGCGGCGAGACGCCGGTGCTGGTGGCCATCGACCGGGTCGGTGTGGCGGTGCTCGGTGTGCGCGATCCGCTGCGGGCCACCACACCGCGTGCGATCGACCGCCTCCATCGGGCCGGACTGTCGGTGGTGATGCTCACGGGTGATCGACAGGAGACGGCGGCGGCCCTGGCCCGGGAAACCGGCATCCGCGATGTGCACGCCGAGCTGCTGCCGGCGGGGAAGGTGTCGGTCATCGAGACCATGCAGCAGCAGGGTCGACGGGTGGCGATGGTCGGCGACGGGATCAACGATGCCCCGGCGCTGGCCCGGGCCGATGTCGGCATCGCCATGGGCGGCGGGACCGATATCGCCATCGACGCAGCGGACCTGGCGCTGCTGCGTCCCGATCTGGAGGCGGTGGCCGATGCGGTGCAGCTCGCCCGCTCGACCATGCGCATCACCCGGCAGAATCTCTTCTGGGCCCTGATCTACAATGTGGTCGGCATCCCGATTGCCGCCGGGGTGCTCTACCCCTGGACCGGGCTGCTGCTGTCGCCAATTCTTGCCAGCGCCGCCATGGCGATGAGCAGTGTCAGTGTGGTCACCAACTCGCTGCGGCTGCGCCGCTGGCGTCCTGTCTGATTTCTTCTGCGCGAAGGGAGCCTCATGTCGCCCTCACCTGAGCACGCCGTTCACGTCCCGCCCGAGGTCCGCGAGGCGGTCACCCGTCGGCTGCGGCGGATTGAAGGACAGATCCGCGGCCTGCAGAAGATGGTCGACGAGGAGCGCTACTGCGCCGACATTCTGGTGCAGATCGCCTCGGCGCAGGAAGCGCTGCGCGGTGTCGGAAAGACCCTGCTGCGGAATCACCTGACCCACTGTGTGACCCACACGCTGCGGACCGACGACCCCGAGGAGTCGCAGCGGGTGGTGACCGAACTGGTCGATCTCTGGGGTCGGTAGGGGCCGCGCCTCAGCCCACGTGGCTGGCGCGCGCGGTGTCGGCGATCAGGGTGCGGGTGGCCCCCAGCACCACGATGCCGCCCAGGGTGGCCACGGCGGGCAGCAGGTAGATCGCCCGGTCCAGGCCGAAATCGTCGGACAGCGCGCCGGTCAGCACCATGGCGATGGCGTCGCCGACCAGGTGGATGAAGAGCAGGTAGGCACCGCTCACCGTGGCGCCGATCCGGGAGGGCACGACATCGAAGATCACTGACGTCAGCGGCCCGTTGTACCAGGAGAGGAAGAAGAAGGCCAGGGCAAAGCCCGGCACGAACAGATCCAGATCCCGCAGGGACAGCACCCAGATCGCCAGCGGACCGCCCACCAGGAAGCCGATGGCGACGGTGATGACGCGCCCGTACTCGGTGCGGCGACGCAGCCGGTCGGCGAGCCAGCCGCCGAACAGGGCCCCCAGCGTCCCGGCCGGCAGCCCCCATGAGGCCAGCAGGACAGAGGCGCGCGCGGCGGTGAGATTGAATTCGCGGGTGACGAAGGTTGGTCCCCAGCCCACCAGGCCGTTGGTGCCGAAGGAGATCATGGCACCGGCGATGAAGACATACACCAGCGTCGGCGTCCGCAGCACGGTGCGCCCGGCTCGGCGCATGTCGTCGACGGCACTTTCCAGCTCCGGTGTGAACGGGGTCTCCTCGCGCCGATCGGTGCGGACCAGGCGGACCCATCGTGCAATGGTGAGGATCAGGCCGAGGCCCACCGCTGTGGCCAGCACCGCGAGGTCGACCCGCGAGTCAGCGTCGTAGCGGACCGTCAGCAGCCAGGCCAGCCCCAGCCCGAGGATGGTGGCGATAATGACCGGCGCGAGCTGGCGGATGATGGCGCGCGTGCCAAGGCCCATTTCCCGCAGGTAGCCGCGGACGGTGATCGGCGGCTCGGTGCGGGTGGGGTCGACGAGTTGCATGGCCAGCACGGCGCAGAGCAGGCCCGGAAGTCCCACGGCCATGAAGGCCACGCGCCACCCGTAGATGGACTCCAGCACGCCCCCGATGAGCAGGCCGAGCACGCCGCCGACGGGGATGCCAGCCGCGAGAATCCCCATGGCGATGGCGCGGTTGCGGCCCGGGAAATAGTCGGCCACCATCGAGTTCGCTGCGGGGCCATAGGCTGCTTCGCCGACGCCGACCGCTGCCCGGCAGAAGAACAGGTGACCGTAGGAGCGGGCCAGGCCGGAGAGGAAGGTGAAGGTGCTCCACAGCGCCACCCCGCCGGCGACGACCGCCTTGCGGCTCTTGAGATCGCTCAGGACACCGAACGGGAGCGCCGCCAGCGAGAAGACCAGGATGTAGGCTGTGCCGAGCCAGCCGAGCTGGGTGTCGGTCAGGGACAGGTCGCGCTTGATCGGCTCGAACAGCGCAAAGATGATGTTGCGGTCGAGATAGTTGAGCAGATTGATGAACGCCAGCAATGCCAGGGCAACCCAGGCATGCCGCCGGTTCCCGGGCTCCGGGGGCCCGGCTGCGGGGGATGTCATGCCGCTCAGAACGCGTCGACGGACACGATGCCCCGCCGCTTGCGGGACTCCATGATGACATTCACCGCTTCGGCCGGGTCGTCGGTCACGATGTAGCGCGCCTCATCGCCGGGCGAGATCATCCCTTCGGCCAGCAGGTGTTCCATCATCCAGTCCATCAGGCCGCCCCAGTAGTCGCGCCCGAAGAGGACCACCGGGAAGTCGGTCACCTTGCCGGTCTGGATCAGCGTCAGGGCCTCGAAGAGTTCGTCCAGGGTGCCGAAGCCGCCGGGGAAGACCACGAACCCGATGGCGTACTTGATGAACATCGTCTTGCGGACGAAGAAGAACTTGAAGTCGAGGGAACGATTCAGGTAGACATTGGTGTACTGCTCGTGGGGCAGTTCGATGTTGCAGCCGATCGAGAGCCCGCCGGCCTCATGGGCGCCCTTGTTGGCCGCTTCCATGATGCCGGGACCGCCGCCGGTGATGACCGGCACACCCGCCTCGGCAAAGAGGCGTGCGGTCGCCTCTGCCGCCTGGTACATCGGGTGCTCGGGCAGGGTCCGCGCCGAGCCGAAGATGGACACACCGCCCGCGACGTCCTGGAGGTTCTCGAAGCCCCAGACGAACTCGCCCTGAATCCGCAGCACCCGCCAGGAATCGGAGGACCGCCGGATCTGCAGGGTGGCGTCGTCGACCGGCACATTGAGGAGCTGCTCGTCGGCCGTCGGGAGCACGGGAAAGGGGCGATTGGCTTTGGTGGCTGACCGGCGACGCTTGGACATGGTAACACTCGGAAGAACGGGAACGGTTGGCTGTCCGAATATAGACGTGCCGGCGGGGTGGTTCGGGCGAGTCCGTGTCCCGGATGACTCTGGCGCCTGACACGTCTACGTTCCAGTCCATGTCGGGACCTTCTCTGCCTGCTTCCGGCCCCACCTGGGGGCGTGTCGTCGCCGCGGTGGCCTGGCGGGCCCTGTGGTCGCCGCGGCTCGCACTCGACCTGCTGGCCACGGCCTGGGCCTTCCGCGCCCGCGGTTGGGCCACCCGCGCCCCCTTCCTGCCGCTCCCTGATGGCCCGTATCTGCGCTGGCGCATGCTGACGGCCTTTGGCCACGAGGCGGCGGTGCCCCCGGCCGCCGACGTGATCCGCTTTGCCCGGTGGCGCCGGGAGACCATGGGGCTCTGATGGCGACACCGGCGGAGCATCCGCATCTGGTCATCGTGGGAGGCGGGTTCGCCGGATTGTATCTGGCCAAGGGATTGCGCGGGGCGCCGGTCCGCATCACCGTGGTCGATCGGCACAATCACCACCTCTTCCAGCCGATGCTCTACCAGGTCGCCACGGCCGCGCTCAATCCGGCGGATATCGCAGCGCCGATCCGTTCGATTCTGCGCCGGAGCAGCAACACCACCGTGGTCCTGGGCGACGTGGCCAGGATCGACCCGGCGGCACAACAGCTCCATCTCGCCGACGGCAGCCAGCTCGCCTACGACTATCTCGCCCTCGCCCCCGGCGCCCGGCACTCGTACTTCGGACATCCCGAGTGGGAACCGCTCGCCCCCGGGCTCAAGAATCTTGACGATGCGCTCGAGGTCCGGCGGCGGGTCCTGCTGGCCTTCGAGCGCGCCGAACGGGAGCCGGACCCCATTGTTCGGCAGCAGATGCTGACCTTCGTGGTGGTGGGCGGCGGCCCGACCGGGGTGGAGGTGGCCGGCGCCCTCGCCGAGGTCCGGCGGCATGCCCTGGCGCGTGACTTCCGCCACGTCGATCCCACGGATGCCTCGGTCCTTCTGCTCGAAGGGGGCCCCCGGATTCTGTCCGCCTATCCGCCGGAGCTTTCCGTCAAGGCCAAGGGTGTGCTGCGGAGCCTCGGGGTAGATGTCCGCGAGCACACCCTGGTCACCGCCATCCATCCGGATGCGGTGGAAGCCTCGGGTTGGCGGATTCCCACGACCACGGTGGTCTGGGCGGCCGGCAATGCCGCTGCGCCGCTGTTGCAGAGTCTCGGCGCTCCACTGGATCGCCAGGGTCGCGTGGTGGTGGCGGCCGACTGCACCGTACCCGGTCATCCGGAGATCATGGTGCTCGGCGATGCGGCGTTCCATCAGCACGCCGGGGCGCCTCCGGTGCCGGCCACCTGCCCGGCCGCCATCCAGATGGGCCAGTATGCTGCGCGGGCACTCCGGGCCCGGCTGGCGGGTCAAGAGCCGAAGCCCTTCCGCTTCCTCGACAAGGGCCAGTTGGCGGTCATCGGGCGCGGCCAGGCTGTCGCCGATCTGGGGCGGCTGCATTTCGGTGGCGCGGTGGCCTGGCTGATCTGGATCTTCCTGCATGTGGCCTACCTGATCGGGTTCCGCAATCGGGTGCTGGTGCTGATTCAGTGGGCCTGGTCCTATGTGACCTATGCCCGCGGTGCCCGGCTCATCACCGGTGAGACCGGAGAGTACGCCACCCGTCTGAACGGCCGGTCCCCGTGACGGTGACCAGCGAGCAGGTCCGGGCGGAGGCGCTGCGGCGGGGCTTTGTGGCCTGCGGCATCGCCTCCTTGGAGCCAAACGGACATGCCGACCTGCTGGACCAGTGGTTGGCCGCCGGGTATGCCGGCACCATGCGCTACCTGCACCGGCAGGCCAGCCGACGGAAGGCTCCCGCCCTGGCGACTCCGGGAGCGACCTGCGCCATTGTGGTGCTGGAGAACTACGCGCCACCACCGGAGGAGCGGCGCCAGCCGGACGATGTGTTTCACATCGCGGCCTACGCGCGGGGTGAGGACTATCATCTCGGCACGCAGCGCCGACTCGATGAGTTCGGCGCCTGGCTGCGCGAACAGGGCGCAGCGGTGGCTCACTCGCGCATCGACGCGGGTCCGGTGCCGGAACGGGAACTGGCGGCCCGCGCGGGATTGGGCTGGATCGGCAAGAACACCATGTTGATCCATCCCCGGCTGGGCTCCTGGACCTTCATCGGCACCATCTTCACCGATCTGCCGCTGACCCTCGATGCACCGCTGCGGACCGACCACTGCGGCAGTTGCACCCGCTGTCTCGATGCCTGCCCGACGCAGGCCTTTGTGGCACCGCGGGTGCTCGATGCCACCCGGTGTCTCTCCTACCTGACCATCGAGTACAAGAGCGCCTGGCCGGAGGAGCTGACCGAGGCCACGGCGGGCTGGGCCTTCGGCTGTGACATCTGCAACGAAGTGTGCCCCTGGAATCTCAAATTTGCTGTGCCGACGACGCGCCCCGAGTTCGCCCGCCGTCCGCATCCCGATCGCCGCGATCCCGACGCGTTCACTGACCTGAGCGAGGACGCCTTCCAGGCGCGGTACGGTGATACTCCTCTGACACGCCCCGGGCTCGACCGGCTGCGGCGCAATCTGCGCCACGTGGTCGGCGCACCATCCGGGGTGGAGACCGACGCATGACCACGGCTCTGCACTCCATCGCCATCTTCGTTCACAACCTCGAACGCGCCCGGACCTTCTACGAGACCCAGCTTGGCCTGCCGGTGGCGCGGGCCGGTTCCTTCGGGCTCGAACTCCTCGATGTCCCGCCACATGTCGGCGTGCATCCGGCGGGGCATTCGGAGGCGAAAGCCATGGTCGGGCGGCACACCGGCCTGACGTTCCATGTGGTCGGCCTGCTGGCCGCGTGCGAACGAATGGCCGCGGCGGGTGTCACCTTCATCACACCACCGACCCAGCAGGAGTTCGGCATCATGGCGATGGTGGCGGACCCGGACGGCAACATCATGGCGCTCTGGGAAGACAACACGGCCGAGGTCGAGGGGGAGTCCTGACCCGGATCGACTTTGCCAGCGACAACACGGCACCGGCGCACCCGTCGGTGTTGGAGTACCTGCAACGAGTCAACGTGGCAGCCGCGCCCGCCTATGGTCAGGACGCCTGGACGGCCGAGGCGGAGGCCTGGTTCCGCGGGCAATTCGGCGAAGACGCCTCGGCCTTCCTGGTCTGGAATGGGACGGGCGCCAACACCGTCGGGCTGCGTGCCATGGCCCCACCCTGGGGAGCAGTGCTCTGCGCGGCCACGGCGCACATCCATGTCGACGAGTGCGGTGGGCCGGAGTTCTTCACCGGCTGCAAGCTGCTCGCCATCCCCACGCCCGACGGCAAGCTCACGCCGACGCTGTTGCGGGGGGCCATCCGCGGGATCGGCAACGAACATGCGGCGCAACCGGCGGTGGTGTCGCTCTCGCAGTCCACCGAGTACGGCACGCTCTACACCATCGACGAACTCCGCGCCCTCTCGGCCCTGGCCCACGAGGCCGGGCTGCTGGTCCATCTGGACGGGGCGCGGATCGCCAATGCCGTGGCAGCGCTGGGCGCGCCGGTCCGGGCCATCACGCGGGATGCCGGGGTGGATGTGCTCTCCTTCGGCCTCACCAAGAATGGCGGCATGGGGGCCGAAGCCATTGTGGTCTTCGATGCGGCGCGGGCGGCCTCACTGCGGTATCTCCGCAAGCAGTCGGCGCAGCTCGCCTCCAAGATGCGGTATCTGGCGGCCCAGGTGCTTGCCCTGGTCGAGGAGGACCGCTGGCTGACCCTGGCCGGGCACGCCAATGCGATGGGACGACGGCTGGGCAGCGGGCTCGCCGCTGTTCCGGGGGTGCAGCTCACCCAATCAGTGGATGTGAATGCCGTCTTCGCCACGCTGCCGGAGGCCGTGACGGCGCGGTTGCTGGAGGCGTTCCACTTCTACCGCTGGAACGAGGATATCGGCGAGGTCCGGCTGATGACGAGCTGGTGTACCACTCCCGACGAAGTGGACGCGTTGGTCGGGGCTGTTGCACGCGAGATGGAACGTTGCTCGGGCTGATGTGACGATGGCGCCCCTCGCGGGGTCTCTCCTCTGGTCAGGGTGCTGCTGCGCACCGATCTGACCACGGTGTGCGGCTGACCACCATAGCCCGCCGCGGAGAGACGCAGTCAGGGGTCGGGTTGGGTGTCATCGAAGCATGGAAAAACCGTCAGCAGTACCGCCGCATCGACTCCACCGGCATCGCAGCCAGGAATGGCCCCGGTCCGGATCCCTGGCTGGGGCATCCCGCTGCTCCTGGTGGTGCTCACCGCCCTGGCCTACAGCGGGTCCTGGCAGGTGCCGTTCGTGTTCGACGACACGACCGGCATTCTGACCAACGCGTCGATTCGCGAACTCACCGATCTGTCCGCCGTCTTCTCGCCCCCTCGCGGCGAAACGGTCGGGGGCCGTCCCATCCTCAATCTCACGCTGGCCATCAACTATGCCATCAGTGGGACCGCCGTCTGGAGCTATCATCTCGGGAATACGCTGATTCACCTGGCGGCAGGGCTGCTGCTGTTCGGGCTCATTCGGCGGATCCTCCGGTGGCGGGGCGTGCAGGCCATCGACGTCGATCTGATCGCCGGAGTGACGGCGCTGCTCTTCCTGCTGCATCCCCTCCAGACCGAGTCGGTCACCTATGTGATTCAGCGCGCCGAATCCCTGGCCGCCTGCTGGTATCTCCTCACGCTGTACGCCGCCGTGCGCGCGGCAACCGGCAGTACCGTGCCCCAGCGCTGGCAGGTGGTGGCGGTGGTTGCCTGCCTGCTGGGCATGGCCACCAAGGAGACCATGGTCACCGCGCCCCTGGCGGTCTGGGGGATCGACCGCTTCCTGCTCACGACGGCCCAGCGTCCGCGCCAACCCCGTCGCGGCTTCTACCTGTGGCTCGCCGCGACCTGGATCCTGCTGCTGGTGCTGGTCCTGTTGGATGGTCGTGGTCACACAGCCGGCCTCGGGGTGGGGGTGTCGGTACTCGACTACCTGCGCATTCAGGTGCGTGCGGTCCCCCAGTACCTCCTGCTGGCCTTCTGGCCGGACCCGTTGGTCTTCGACTACGGGCCGGCTTCGGCGATGCGGGAGCGTGGAGTGACCTGGCACCTGTTCGCCATGGTGGCGCTGATTGCGGCGGCTGCCATCGCCTGGCGACGCAGCGCCACCATCGGCTTTCTCGTCACGGCGATCTTTCTGCTGCTGGCACCCAGTTCCTCTCTGGTCCCGATCGTGACGCAGCCCATGGCGGAGCATCGGCTGTACCTGGCTCTGGCCGTGGTCATGCTGCTGATTGCGTTGGCGATGCACCGGCTGGCCGGTCGTCGGGGACTTGGGGCGCTGGCCTGCTGGGCCATGGTGCTGGGTGTGCTGACCGTCTTTCGGAACAGGGACTATGCGAGCCAGCTCACCCTCTGGGAGGATACGGTCGGGAAGGCACCTCACAATGCGCGGGCCTACCACAATCTCGGACGGGTGCTGTTCGCGGAGGACCAGGTCGACAGTGCCATCGTCGTGCTGCGGGAGGCTGTCCGCATCGAGCCGTCCTACGCCAATGCCCGCAATGATCTGGGACTGGCCCTGGGTGAGGATGGCCAGCTTGCCGAGGCGCGCAACCAGTTCCAGGCGGCCCTCGTGGCAGATCCCGAGCTGGATCGGGCGCGCTTCAATCACGCCAGCGTGCTGGTGCAGTTGGGCGAGTTCCCGGAGGCCATTGAGGAGTTCGCCCAACTGGCCGCCGACAACCCGCCCTTTCCCGGTGCCCATGCCGGCCTGGGCACCACGCTGGTCCGCGCCGAGCGGTTTGCGGAGGCGATTCCTCCGCTGAACGTGGCCGTGCAGGAGGCGCCCGGCGACATCGAGCTGCGGGTGATGCTGGCCCGGCTCCTGTTGCTGGCCCGGCGCCCGGCCGAGGCCGCGGTCCACTTCGATCAGGCATTGCTGGTTCAGCCCCGGCGGGCGGATCTCCGCAATGAACTGGGCCAGGTACTGGCCCACCTGGGACAGCTCGACGAGGCCATGCAGCAGTTCCGTCGAGCCCTCGAACTTGATCCCGGTCTGCTCGATGCCCGCCAGAGTCTTGATCTGTTGCGGAGCCGCCTGGGACGCTGAGGCCTGGCCGAACCAGCCACCATGTTTCAGTCCGGTCACGGCGGTTGCGGTCGGGCCGGATCGCCCTACCTTCCGTCATGGCCTCAACTCGTCCACACGCGGGAGTCCTCAGCGGACTGATGGCGGCTTTTGTCGTCCTCTCGATCATCGTTGTGCTCGATATCATCCTGCCCTGGGACGAAGCGGTGTTGCACTGGGTCGGGACGATCCGGTCCGCCCCCGGCAATACGGTGATGGTGGCGCTGACGATGCTCGGCGATGGCGGCATCGTGGTGCCATTCGGCTTGTCGGTGGTGGTGCTGCTGTGGCGGATGGGACGATCCCAGTGCGCCCGGCGCCTGCTGCTGGCCGGCGTGATCGGCGAGATCGTCTACGTGATCGCCAAGGCGAGCTTCCAGCGCCCGCGGCCCCGGATCATTCCGCATCTGACCGGGGCCGGGTGGTATTCGTATCCGAGCGGCCACGCGATGTTGGCGCCGATTGTCTGGAGTCTGTCGCTGATCCTGCTCGCCCGCACCGTGTCACGCCGTGGGCTGCGGGGATTCTTCTACCTGTTGTCCGTCGTCATCCCGCTGGGTATTGCCGTCTCCCGCGTCTACCTCGGGGTCCATTACCCGAGCGACATCATGGCGGGACTGCTGCTGGGAACAGCGTGGACGCTGCTGTGGCTGGGGGTGCCCTATGCGCCGGATGCGCCAGGCCCCGCGTCGGGCGACAGGACACCGGATGCCCCGATCCCGAGCGTGGCGCCCGGGTCATCTTGAGCGCTGATGCGATTCAGTGGCGCGGATCGCCGCCGCTGGTCCGGTAGTCCGCTGCAAGCACCCCGGGGTCGGCAAGATCCTGGATCACCGCACCCGATGCACCGAGGCGGCGGAAGAGTTCGAGCTGCTGGGACTTGGCCGCGGTGGGGTGCGTCCCGTTGTACATCGTGGCAATGAGCAGGGGGCCGTCGCGGTGCCCGAGGTAGCCCACCAGCGTGGCCACATTGCCCAGGGTACCGGTCTTGGCGCGCACCACGCCGACCTCCGGCAGGCCGGTGGCCAGGGTGCGCAGGGTGCCTGAGCCATTGGCCGGCAGCAGCATCGGGAAGCTGCCCATGCCCGGCTGCTGCGGCATGCGGGCCATGTAGGTCGTGAAGACAATCGGGGCCACCCGATCGCGACCGGACAGGCCGCTGCCGTCAACCACATGGAACAGTGAGGATGCCAGGCCGGTGATCGAGGCGACGTGCTGGTTCAGGCGCTCCGCAGCATTGCGCCCGGCACTGCCCCAGAGCAGCAGCAGTTCGGCGCCGATGTTGAGCGACCGGGTGTTGACCTCACGGGCCACCGAATCGAAGGGGTGGGACACCACTTCGGCGAGGGTCCGCAGGGGCAGCGGTTCGGCGCTCTTTGCCGGGAGTGCCGGGACATCGCGGACCCACTCGATCCCCGCCTGCGCCACGGCGTGGGCCCAGGAGGCTTCCAGGACCATGGTCGGATTGGTAGCGACGGCGCTGAAGGACCGCGGCTTGGCAGCCGTGCCGATGGTGCCACTGATGGTATAGCGCCCGTTCGTCAGCGAGGTGAACCGCAGTGCCGTGTTGCGGCTGCCCGCCACCGTCTTGGCCGTGATGGTCACCAGCGAGCCGGCCCCCGCGGGGGCGATCCCAACCAGGACCGCAGGCGTCCCGTTGCGGGGCCCGGGCGCGACGGTCAGGGCCAGCGTGTTCTCATTCAGGGTGACGGGGCCAACCGGCGGCGCAAACAGGCTCCCGCGATGGCGGCTTTCCCAGGCGGAGGGAAATTGGGCCCGGGCCTCACCCACCGCTGAGGTGAGTGTCAGCGGCCCGATCAGACGGCGGATGCCGATGGTGGCCAACTGGTCGGCCAGGTCGCGCAGCGACGTGCCGCCACGCACCGGGCGCTCCAGCGTGACATCGCCGTTCACCTCGATGGCCCAGGAGCCCTGCCAGGTGCCGTCGGTCTCGTCCAGGCGGCCAGTCCCCAGCACCCGGGTCGACCGGCGGGCCTCGCCGCCTACCTCGGTCCGGGCGAAGCCGGTGGTCAGCACTTTGACGGTTGAGGCGGGAATCAGCGGCGTCTGCTCGTTCTCCGACCAGAGGACGGTGCCAGTCCGGTCGGCCACCACGATCCCCCAGGTGCCCGGTGCGCTGCGCTTTGCCTTGGCGTACCAATCCCCCATCGCCGCCTCGATCGTGGCCGCCTGCTGCGCCGCCAGCGGTGCCGCGGCGAGGCTCAGGCCCAGCCAGGCAGCGCCAAGGTGCCAGGCCCGTGAGGGGCGGCGGACAGGGGATCCCGTGGTCATGGCTGACCAGTCGGTGCAAGAACCATGCGCTACTTCAGGTGCATCTTGGCGATGGTCTGGAGCTGCATGTTGCTGGTGCCCTCGTAAATCGTCCCGATCTTGGCATCGCGGAAGAACTTCTCGGCCGGATACTCCTGCGAGTAGCCGTAGCCGCCGAACAGCTCCAGCGCCTGCGAGGTGATCCGGTTGGCCGCCGTCGAGGCAAACAGCTTGGCCATGGCCGCCTCCTGCGTGAAGGTGTGGCCGGCGTCCTTGAGGCGGGCGGCGTTGTACACCATCAGTCGCGCCGCATGCAGGTCGGTCACCATCTCGGCGAGCTGGAACTGCACACCCTGGAAATCGGCGATGGCCCGGCCGAACTGCTTGCGCTCCTTGATGTAGCGGCTGGCGGCATCGATGGCGCCCTGAGCCACGCCGATCATCTGGGCCCCGATGCCAATGCGACCCTCGTTGAGAGTCTCGATCGAGATCTTGTAGCCCTGACCGACCGGGCCGAGAACATTCTCGGCCGGGACCCGGCAGTTCTCCAGGATCAGCTCGACGGTGCTGGAGGCGCGGATGCCCAGCTTCTTTTCGCGCTTGCCCACGGCAAAGCCCGGGAAGTCCTTCTCAACCAGGAAGGCCGTGATCCCCTTGTAGCCCTTGCTGGGGTCGATGTTGGCGAAGACGATGAAAATCCCCGCCTCGGCACCGCTGGTGATCCAGAACTTCCGGCCGGTCAGCAGCCAGTCGGTGCCGTCCTGGACGGCACGCGTCTCGAGCGCGAAGGCATCCGAGCCCGAGGCCGGTTCAGAAAGCGCAAAACCACCGAGCAGGTCGGTGGTCATCCGGGGGAAGTAGCGGGCGTGCTGCTCCGCGTTGCCCCAGCGGAGGAGCGCATTGTTGAACAGGGTGTTGTGGACGTCGACGTAGATGGCCGCCGAGGCATCGACCCGCGCCAGTTCCTCGATGGCCAGCGTCGCCAGGAAGATGCTGCCCCCGGCGCCGCCGTACTCCTCGGGCACCTCGATGCCCATCAGCCCCAGCTCGAAGAACTTGGTGATGAGGTCGGGACGGAACTGGGAGGCATGGTCCATCGCCTCCACGTGGGGGCCGATTTCGCTCTCGGCAAATTCCCGCACGGTCTGCCGGAACAGTTCCTCTTCTTCGGTGAGGATGGAGAGCGGGGCCGGGGCCTGGGTCGACATGGGACAACTCCACGAATGAGTACAGCCTCCAACATAACCACCGGACCGCGCGGGAGACCAACCCCCCCGCGGGTCGGGACCGCACCGCTCACCGCACGCCGTCGAGTACCTCCAGGGCCACCTCGACCCGGCCCATCGGCGCGGCCACCTGGACCCCGGCCACCACCGGTCGGATGGTGGCGATCAACTCCTGCGCAATGGCCACGCCCTCGGCAAGAGCCGCGTCGCGCCCGTGACGCGAAGCGGCGCGCATCCGCGCCATGATGGCGTCGGGAATGGTGACCCCGGGGACCTCGTTAGCCAGGAACTCCGCGTTGCGCAGCGAGACCAGCGGCCAGACCCCGGCAATGATGGGCACCCCGAACACGGCGACCCGCTCGATGGCGATCTCCAGTTGCTGCGGATCGAACACCGGCTGGGTCATCGCGAAGGTCGCGCCCGCTTCGGCCTTCCAGCCGAACCGGTGCAGTTCGCGCTCCAGGTCGGGCGCGGCCGGATTGAGGCCAACCCCGTGTACGAAGCGGGTCGGGGCGCCGATCGGATTGCCACCGGGATCGAGTCCCTGATTGAGGCGGGTGACCAGATTGGTCAGGCCAATGGCATCGATGTCGAACACGGCCGTGGCATCCGGATACGGTCCCATCTTGGGCGGATCGCCGGTGACGATCAGCAGATTGTGCAGCCCTGCCGCCGCCGCCCCGAGCAAGTCGGAGAGCATCCCCAGCAGGTTGCGGTCGCGACAGGCGTAGTGGACCACCGCCTCGATGCCCACCTCGCGCTCGATCAGCAGACCAGAAATCAGCGCGCCCATCCGGCTCTGCGCCCGCGGGCCATCGGGCAGATTGACGGCATCGATACCGGCCTCGGCCAGTTGCCGGGCCTGGGCCAGCAGCGGCGCCGGATCCGCACCACGAGGCGGGACGATCTCCACGGAGGTCACGAAGGCACCACGGGCCAGCTTATCGCCAAGCCGCGAGCGCTCCGCCAGCGGCACGGCGGGTTGCGGCGGGTGCGGGTCGATCGGGGACACCGTCGGACCCGCCGGCGTCACACGGCCGCGGGTGCTCTGCGCAAAGCTGCGGATGCTGCGGATATGCTCCGGTGTCGTGCCGCAGCAGCCCCCGACGAACCGGGCCCCCGCCTCCACCATGCGCCGGGCATACTCGGCGGTGTATTCCGGTGAGGCCATGTAGATCTTGCGGTCGCCGACATCGCGTGGCAGGCCGGCATTGGGTTGCGCCACCAGCGGCACATCCACCACCCGGGCCAGCCGCTCGATGGCTTCCAGCACACCCTGCGGCCCGATGGAACAGTTGACGCCAATGCAGTCGGCGCCCGCCGCGACCAGGGCCGGGCCGAACTGTTCCGGCGCCGTACCGAACGCGGTGCAACCGTCGTTGCCGATGGTCATCTGAGCCATCACGGCCAGGTCGGTCTGGCGACGGGCGGCCCGGATGGCCGCGACCAGTTCGTCGACATCGGCGAAGGTTTCCAGGCAGAGGCCATCGACGCCACCGAGTAGGAGGCCGCGGATCTGACGGCTGAAGGCGGCTTCAGCCTCTTCCACTGCCAGCTCGCCGAAAGGCTCCAGGCGCACACCCAGTGGTCCGATCGCGCCGAGGATGCAGCAGCCGGGAGCTGCCTGACGGGCCAGGCGGGCAGCGGCTGCGTTGAGGGTCTCGGTCTCGTCGGCCAGGCCATAGTGCTGGAGCTTCAGCGGGTTGGCGCCGAAGGTGTTGGTCTCCAGCAGCTCGGCACCAGCCGCGGCATACGCCGTGTGGACCTCCGCCACCATGGCTGGCTGGCGCAGCACCAGTTCGTCGTAGCAGACATTGAGGAAGGCCCCGGCCTGGTAGAGCATGGTGCCCATCGCCCCGTCGAGGACGTGGATGCGGTCGTCGGCCAGCAGATCGCGCAGGGTCGGCATGGTCATCCTCTCCGGTAGCCCAGGTTGGCTGAGAGCCACCGTTCGGCGGTCGCCATGTCCCAGCCCTTGCGCGCGGCGTAGTCGGCGACCTGGTCCTGTCCGATCCGGCCCACCCCGAAGTAGCGCGCCTCCGGTCGCCAGAAGTACCAGCCGCTGACCGCCGCACCCGGCTGCATGGCGAAGGCGTCAGTCAGGGTGATGCCGGTGCTCTGCTCCAGGTCGAGCAGACGGCGCAGCGTGCCCTTCTCGGTGTGGTCAGGACAGGCGGGATAGCCCGGCGCCGGCCGGACACCCTGGTAGCGCTCGCGGATCAGGTCCTCGTTCGAGAGCGCCTCGTCCGGTGCATAGCCCCAGTGCGTGCGCCGCACCTCCTCATGCAGCCGCTCCGCGAAGGCCTCGGCGAGCCGGTCGGTGAGGGCCGCGAGCAGAATGGCGCGGTAGTCGTCGTGCTGGGCCTTGGCTGCCGCCACCAGCGGGTCGAGACCGTGACCGGTGGTGACCGCAAAGGCTCCGACATAGTCGGTGATGTCCGCCGAGCGCGGGGCCACAAAGTCGGCCATGGCCAGCAGTGGGCGCCGGTCGCGCCGGATCCCCTGTTGCCGCAGCGTGTGCAGCGTGGCGAGCGGCTGGGTGCGTGCCTCGTCGTGGTAGAGCGTGATGTCGTCGCCGGTCGCGTCGGCCGGCCAGAAGCCGATGGCGCCGCGCGGCTGCAATCCTGCTGCCGGGCCGCGCGCCTCGAGTTCGTCCAGCAGGCGTTGGGCGTCGGCGTAGAGATCGCGCGCGCTGGCGCCGACTGCGGGATCATCGAGGATGGCGGGCCAGGCCCCGTGCAGCTCCCAGGCCTGGAAGAACGGTGTCCAGTCGATCCGCGCCCGCAGGTCGGCCAGGGGCCAGTCGGCGAAGGTCTGCACACCGAGGCGGGCGGGGTGGGGCACGGGGCGGGTCAGGTCCAGCGGCAGGGGATTGCTGCGCGCGTCGGCGATCGGTGTCAGCGGTCCCTCGCGTTCGCCCTCACGTTCGCGCCGGAGCTGGGCGTACTCGCGGTCGATCTCCGTGGCGAAGACGGCCCGGCGCTCCGGATCCTGCAGCGCACTGGCCACCGGGACGGCCCGCGAGGCATCCAGGACATGCACCACTGGTGCCTGGTAGGCCGGGGCGATCCGCAGCGCCGTGTGCGCCCGCGACGTGGTCGCGCCACCGATCAGGATGGGAATGGAGAGGCCGGCCCGATCGAACTCGGATGCGACATGGCACATCTCATCCAGCGACGGCGTGATCAGTCCCGACAGGCCGACCAGATCGACCTGTTCGCGCTGGGCCGTCTCCAGAATGGTTGCGGCCGACACCATCACACCGAGATCGATGACCTCCCATTCGTTGCACTGCAATACCACGCCGACGATGTTCTTGCCGATGTCGTGGACATCGCCCTTGACGGTGGCCAGCAGAATCCGGCCCCGCGCGTTCCGGCCGGCCCCACGCTCCGCTTCGAGGAAGGGAATCAGGTGGGCCACGGCCCGCTTCATCACGCGGGCGCTCTTCACCACCTGCGGCAGGAACATGCGCCCTGCGCCGAAGAGATCGCCGACCTGCCCCATGCCGGTCATCAATGGGCCTTCGATCACATCGAGCGGACGGACGGCGGCGAGCCGGGCCTCCTCGACATCGACCTCGACATGATCGGCGATGCCATGCACCAGGGCATGGGCCAGCCGTTCAGCCACGGGCAGCGCGCGCCAGGCGGTGTCGGTGGCGGCAGCGGCCACCTGACGGGTCGCTTGATCGGCAATGGCCAGGAGGCGTTCGGTGGCGTCGGGGTGCCGGTTCCAGAGGACATCGCCCACGCGCTCGCGCAGCAGCGGGTCGACATCGTCCAGCACGGGGAGCTGCCCCGCGTTGACGATGCCCATGTCCAGGCCCGCGGCGATGGCGCGTTCCAGGAAGACGGCGTGCATGGCCTCCCGCACCGCGTCGTTGCCGCGGAAGGAGAAGGACACATTGCTGATGCCACCGCTGGTCCGCACGCCGGGCAGCGTCGCCTTGAGTCGGCGCACGGCTTCGACGAAGGACAGCCCGTACTCGGCGTGCTCCTCGATGCCCGTCCCCACGGCGAACACATTGGGGTCGAGGATGATGTCCTCAGCCGGGACACCGACCACGTCCTGCAACAGACGCGTGGCGCGTTCGAGAATCGCCACCTTCCGTTCCACCGTCTCGGCCTGCCCGGTCTCGTCGAAGGCCATCACGACCATGGCGGCGCCGTGACGACGGATCTCCCGCGCCTGAGCCAGGAAGCTTTCCTCACCCTCCTTCAGCGAAATCGAGTTGACGATGCTCTTGCCTTGCAGCGAACGCAGTCCGGTCGAGAGCACCTCCCAGCGGGAGGAGTCGAGCATCACCGGCACCCGGGCAATGGCGGGTTCCGAGCCGATCAGGCGGAGGAACCGGGTCATCGCCGCGACGGCATCGAGCAGGCCTTCGTCGAAGTTGATGTCGAGGATCTGGGCGCCGGCGTCAACCTGCTGGCGGGCCACCGCCACGGCCTCGTCGAGTCGATCCTCGAGAATCATTTTGGCGAAGCGGCGCGACCCGGTCACGTTGGTCCGCTCGCCGATGTTGACGAAGAG
Source organism: uncultured Gemmatimonadaceae bacterium (assembly GCA_964421625.1). Lineage (GTDB taxonomy): Bacteria > Gemmatimonadota > Gemmatimonadetes > Gemmatimonadales > GWC2-71-9 > Palsa-1233. Next base: position 64,681 of record CAYQXR010000007.1, read on the forward strand.
CGTGTCGGGCCCGATGACGAAGGGCTCCAGTCCCGCCAGGCGGGTGCGCGAGGGCAGGGTCGGGCGCTGCCGCGGCGCGACACCGGCCACGGCGGCCGCGATCGCAGCGATGTGATCCGGCGTGGTGCCGCAGCAGCCACCCACAATGTTCAGCAGCCCCTCGCGCGCCCATCGGCCGATGTCGGCCGCCATGGTCTCGGGGTCGAGATCGTACCCGCCCAGATCGTTGGGCAGTCCCGCATTGGGGTAGGCGCTGAGGAAGGTGTCTGCGACGCGGGAGAGTTCCTGCAGGTGCGGCCGCAGCAGATCGGGCCCCAGGGCACAGTTGAGCCCCACGGCCAGTGGCCGGGCATGCGCCACCGAAATCCAGAAGGCTTCCGGCGTCTGCCCCGAGAGGGTTCGCCCGCTGCGGTCGGTGATGGTGCCCGAGAGGATGATCGGCACGCGATAGCCGACGGCCTCGAACACCTCCTCGATCGCGAAGAGCGCCGCCTTGGCATTCAGCGTGTCGATGATGGTCTCGACCAGCAGCAGATCGGCGCCGCCCTCCAGCAGGGCCCGGGCGGCCGGGTGGTAGGCAGCCACCAGCTCGTCGAAGGTGACGGCGCGTGCGGCAGGATCCTCGACGGACGGGGAAATCGAGGCGCAGCGTGAGGTCGGCCCCAGGGCACCGGCCACGTACCGGGGCCGGTCCGGAGTCTCGACCGCATCGGCGGCGGCGCGGGCCAGCGCGGCGGCGGCGCGGTTGATGTCGGGCACCCAGGCGGTGGTGCCGTACTCGTGCTGGGCGATCGCCGTGCCGCTGAAGGAGTTGGTCTCCACGATGTCGGCACCCGCGGCCAGATACGCCGCGTGAATGCTCTGCACCACATCGGGTCGGGTCAGGCAGAGCAGGTCGTGGTTGCCCTTGAGGTCGCCTGGGTGGTCGGCGAAGTGCTGACCGCGGTAGTCTGCCTCGGTGAGCCGGGCCCGCTGGAGCATGGTGCCCATGGCGCCATCCAGCACCAGAATGCGGGTATGCAGCAGGTCGGGAAGTCGGGCCAGGCGGGCCGCGCGGGCGGCGGAGGGGTCGGTCACTGCACGTCTCCAAACGACGAACCCGGGGGCAGGCTGCTCAGCCGACCCCCGGGCGGCGTTC